>NZ_MWIG01001180.1:0-1473 GCF_002156145.1 Streptomyces sp. NRRL B-24572
CCCCGCCCGGAGCCGGCCGGGACCAGCCCGAACCGTTCCGGCGCGGGGACCGGCCACGGGGCCGGACAGCCCTCGGTGCGCGGGCCGGGACGGGGCCGGGCGCCGCCGGGTGCCGGGGCGGGACCGAGCGGCCCCGGGCGGACCGGCCGATGGCGGGCCGCCCCGGACGGCGCGGGGCGGTGCCGACCGACGCCGGGCGGCCCCGGCCTGCGCCGGTCGGCCCCGGCCAGTACCGACCGGTGCCGGGCGACCCCGCCGCGCGGGCCGGGAACGGCCGGATGTCGGACCGGGGACCGGGCGGCGCCCACCGACCCCGGCGGCCCCGGGCGGCTTCGGCCCGTGCCGGCCAGTCCCGGGCGACGCCGGACACCGCCGACCGCCCCGGGCGATCCCGGCCGGTGCCGGGCGGTCCCGCGCGACGCCGGGTGGCCCCGGTCCGCCGCGGACGGTGCCGGCCCGTGCCCCGTCAGTCCCGGGCGGTGCGGCGGGGCTCGGGGGCCTCGCCGGCGGGTGCCGCGTCGGTGTCGGGCTCCAGGAACTGGTTCACGACCTTGACGAAGACGCCCATGCGCTCGTCGGGCACCCCCAGCCAGCGGGCGAAGTCCTCCATGGAGGGCTGCCAGTCGCTCGGCGGCAGCAGGTCCGCCGCCATCGGGAGCTCCTCGGGGGTCACGCGACCGGACCGGATGAGCATGTCGCGGACGGAGACGCCGAGCAGCGGGGCGATCCGGCGCATGGTCTCCAGGTCGGGCATGCTCTGCCGCTGCAGCAAGCGCGTGACGGCCGCGCGGTGGACGCCGGCCTCGTCCGCGATCCGGGACTTGCCGCCGCCGCGCGGGCTGTCGATGTCGTAGCCGCGCTGTCTCATCAGGCCTTCCACCCAGCCTGCGAACTCGTCGAGCCCTTGAGTGCTCATGTGTACCGCTCCTCGCTCCCCACCCTCCGGATCCCATACCTTAGCGTGCTTGCGCGCACGGAATTACGTGCTTTCGGGCACGCAATCGTGTCGAATCGGTGAAGGGGAATCCACGGCCCTCTCGATTTTTGTTGCGCGCTCGCACGCAACGTGTAAGTCTGGCTCGCCGCCGCACTCGTCGGCCCCCTGAGCCCCAGGCGCCCCACCGGCCCCATGGGCGGCCCCGGTGGGCCCCGGACCGTGGAGAACCCCTTGTTCCATCCCGACCCGTCCCCCTGGCAGGCCTCCGCCGCGTGCGCCGGCCTTTCCCCGTCCGTCGTCTTCGCCCGCCGCGCCAAGGAGGCGGCCCCCGCCCTGCGGGCCTGCGCCGGCTGCCCCGTACGGAGCGAGTGCGAGGCGGCGGTGGCCCCGGCCGAGAGCTACTTCGACGGCGTCTGCGCGGGCCGCCTCTGGCGCAACGGCCGCCCGGCGGACGCCCGCCGCGTGGCGAAGGCGCTCGGCCTGAAGGACGCCGGGCGCGTGGCGAAGTCCCTCGGTCCGACGGACGCCCGGCGCAC
>NZ_MWIG01001181.1:0-986 GCF_002156145.1 Streptomyces sp. NRRL B-24572
CTCACGCGGGCCGCCGGGCTCACTTCAGGTGGAGCTGCTGGCCCGGGTAGATGAGGTCGGCGTTCTCGACGACGTCCTTGTTCAGCTCGAAGAGCTTGGCCCAGCCGCCCTTGACGCCGTGCGCCTGGGCGATCTTGCTGAGGGTGTCGCCGGCGACGACCTTGTACTCGCCGTCACCCTTCTTGACCTTCTTGCCGGTCGGCGTGGTGACGGTCTTCGGGGCCTTGCGCTGCTCGCTGCGGGTGGTCGGCTCCTCGGCGCGACGCTCCTGCTGCACGGGGGCGGCCTGCTGCTTCGGGGCGGCCTGCTGCGGGGCGGCCTGCTGGGGCTCGCTCTGCTGCGGGGCGGTCTCGGCGGCGCCGCCGTCGTAGGAGGCGCTGGAGAGACCGACGCCGCAGCTCGGCCAGGCACCCTTGCCCTGGCCCGCGAGGACCTTCTCGGCGACGGCGATCTGCTGGGCCTTCGAGGCCAGGTCGGCGCGCGGGGCGTAGGCGGTGCCGCCGAAGGCGGCCCAGGTGGAGTTGGTGAACTGCAGGCCGCCGTAGAAGCCGTTGCCCGTGTTGATGGACCAGTTGCCGCCGGACTCGCACTGGGCGACGGTGTCCCACTCGGCGGTGGTGGCGGCGGAGGCGGTGCCCGCGGTCAGCAGCGGGGCGGCGACGGCGACACCGGTGACGCCGACGAGCGTGGCGACCTGGGCGGCCTTGGAGGGACGACGGTGTTTGCCCTTGGCGGAAAACAGCATGGGGATTCTCCTCACCGACGCCTGTGAGGTGAGCTGTCGGGTTCGGGCCGGAAAGTTGCCCGGCCGCGTGTCCTAGCACGCGGCTTCACCCCAAGCCGGTCGTCGGCCGTCTGTCTCAACGGCCGGGCCCGGCACTTACCTTGGGTCCCCCACTCCTGCCTTCGGCGCTTGCGCGACGACTGTTCCCGGCGACCGAAACGCCGAATCCTGCCGTCGGTCGCCGGGAACAGTCGTCGCGCAA
>NZ_MWIG01001182.1:0-530 GCF_002156145.1 Streptomyces sp. NRRL B-24572
GTTCCTGCCCGGGCGGGCAGGGTTCGATCTCGCTGCCGTCGACGGGGTTGACGGTGAGGAGCAGTTCGCCGGAGACGAGCCGGACGACGCGGGCACGCGCGGGCGTCTGGGCAGGCGCCGGTGCGGGCACGCCACGGCCCTGGCGGGCCTCCTCGCCCTCGGTGTCGTGACCGTACTCCTCCGACCCAGGGTTGATCGGGTCCATGGTCCAAGCCCCCAAGAAGCGGTGTGCGGTACCCGCCGGGTGGGTCCGTCAATGTGCAGGCGACCGAACCCTAGACCGTGCTCGGGCGCTCGGGAACAGCCGGGGTGCCCCCGAGACCAAGACGTCACGGTCTTGTGAGGATTGAGCGGGACGCCTGTTTCACACAGCTGCTTCACACGCGGCGGGTGCTCCCGGGGGTGTCACACGCGGGGCAGGGACTCCAGGGCGAGGCCGCCCTCGATGGCGAGGATGCGGTGCAGTCGGGTGGCGACGAGGAGCCTCTGCATCTGGGGCGGCACCCCGCGCAGGACGAGGCGCCGGCCGC
>NZ_MWIG01001183.1:0-1376 GCF_002156145.1 Streptomyces sp. NRRL B-24572
CCGGGAGGCGCGCCTCCCGGCCCCGGTGCCATCGGGGCCGGGGGTGTCCGGCGATCCGCCCGATCCGGCGCACCTCGTCGACCGGGCCCCGGGGGCCGCGCCCGGCGCACCTCGTCGGGCCGGCCCCGGGGCTGCGCCCGACCCGCTCCGTCAGACGGTCCCCAGGGGCAGCGCCGCCCAGATGATCTTCCCGCCGCTCGCGGTGTGCTCGACGTCGCAGGCGCCGCCGGCCTCCTGGGCGATCTCGCGGACCAGGAGGAGCCCGCGGCCGCCGGTCTGACCCCAGTCGGCCTCCAGGGCTTTGGGGCGGTACGGGTGGTTGTCCTCGACGGACACCCTGACCCACTCGGGGCCGATCGCGACCTCCACCGCTATCTCCGGGGAGAGCAGCGCCGCGTGCCGTACGGCGTTGGTCACCAGCTCGGAGACGATCAGCAGCAGGCCGTCCATGATCTCCTCATGGACGGGGACGCCCTGGCGGACCAGCAGGTCGCGTACGGCGTGCCGGGCCTGCGGGACGGAGACGTCGACCGCTGCAGCGGTGAAGCGCCAGACTCCTTCGTAGGACGGTTGCCGGGCGGGGACACCTCCGTGGGTCTCCACGATCCCGTTCCCACCCTCGTGCTCGATTCTCGCCACGGATCGAGTCTTGGCAATACCCGAGGCCCGACCGGGCTACTGACCAGAAGTCGACACGTATCGACCACCTTCTGATCGGCTGAGTATGCCAACGTCAGTTGTTCGACTGTTCCTGCCCGTTTTCTGAAGGGGGCGGGCCCGCGGTCGGCGCCGACGGGGTCACCATACTGACGATCCGCCTGCCGCCCACCCCGATCGCGATCAGGCCGAGCCCGTCGAAGAGCAGCGCCAGCGAGAAGAAGACGCCGAGGACGTACCGGCTGCTGTGCGGCCAGTCGAACAGGACGAGCAGGCCGAGCAGCAGCCCGAAGGCCCCCTGGAACAGCGTCCAGCCGAACTGCGGCCCGCGCACCACCACGCTGCCGACCAGCCGGAACAGCCCGCCGGTGAGGAACAGCAGGGCCGCGAACAGCGTCAGCGCCTCCGCCGAGCCCTCCGGGTGACGGATGACCACGACACCGGCCGCGATGTTCAGTGC
Organism: Streptomyces sp. NRRL B-24572; assembly: GCF_002156145.1. Taxonomy (NCBI): domain Bacteria; kingdom Bacillati; phylum Actinomycetota; class Actinomycetes; order Kitasatosporales; family Streptomycetaceae; genus Streptomyces; species Streptomyces sp. NRRL B-24572. The sequence continues at coordinate 1,118 of NZ_MWIG01001183.1, forward strand.
GGCCACCACCGCGGCGAGCCAGAAGTAGCTGGTGCCGCGCGACTGGACGGCCTGCAGCAGGCCCACGAGCCCGCCGATGAGCAGCAGCCAGCCGAAGAGGAGCATCGAGGTCAGCGTCGCGGCAGCCGTGTAGATCAGGCCGACGACACCGCCGATGACCAGCAGGACGCCGAGCGCGGCCAGCCAGCTGAAGTTGCGGTGGAGCCTCTTCCCCTTGCGCCTCATCTCCCGGACCGGGTCCGGGAGATGAGGCGCAAGG
>NZ_MWIG01001184.1:0-497 GCF_002156145.1 Streptomyces sp. NRRL B-24572
TCCGTGCGCAGCGCGGCGTCCGGGGCGTGGGGGCCTCGCGCACTGCCGACCGATCGGAGAAGTCACCATGAGCACACCTCCTTCCGTCCCGCTCCGGGTCGCCCTCGTCAACGGAAGCTTCGAGCAGCCGTCCGTCACCGAGATGGCGTTCCTGCCGGACGCCTCCCAGACCCAGGCTCCGCGGCACGTCCCGGGCTGGCTCACCACCGCCACCGACCACATGATCGAGCTGTGGCACTCCGGCTTCAACGGCGTCCCCTCCGCGGAGGGCGAGCAGTTCGCCGAGCTCAACGCCAACGAGGTCTCCACCCTCTACCAGGACCTGCCGACCACGCCCGGCACCAAGCTGTACTGGCGGCTCTACCACCGCGGCCGACAGGGGCAGGACACCATGGCCCTGGACATCGGCGCCCCGGGCAGCGCGGTCGAGCAGCGCACCTTCACCGACGGCAACACGGCGTGGGGGTACTACACGGGCACCTACACCGTCCCGGCCG
>NZ_MWIG01001185.1:0-509 GCF_002156145.1 Streptomyces sp. NRRL B-24572
TCCACAGCCTCGACCCCGACCGGTCCGCCGAGATCATGGGCGGCGGCGATCCGCGCATCACCCGGCGCACCCTCGACACCGCCCTCTCCCTCGGCCTGGGCGTGAAGATCAACTGCGTTCTCCAGCGCACCTACCTGGACGACGCCTTCGCCGTGGCGGAGCTCGCCCGCGACCTGCCCATCGCCGTCCGGCTGATCGAGCTCCAGAACATTGGCCCCGCGCAGGCGCTGTTCGAGACCGAGTTCATCAGCGAGGCGGAGGTCCGAGACCGTCTCCACGAGTGGTTCGCGAACGCAGGAGAGGTCGGCAGGGGCGAGCTTGGGGTGCGCAGCCCCGGGCAGTACCTCCGTCCGGACGGCTGGGCGGGCTCGATCGGATTCATCTCCAACTCCAGCTGTGCCACCTGCTCCGACGCCAACCGCATCAAGATCACACCCACGGGCGTGGCCCGCCCCTGCATCCTGCACAACCGCGACATCCCTCTGAAGCCCCACCTCGCCGACGGCACC
>NZ_MWIG01001186.1:0-1082 GCF_002156145.1 Streptomyces sp. NRRL B-24572
TCGGCGGGCCGGGGCGGTGCTTCCGGGGGCGTGCCGTTGTCGAGGACGGTGATCTCGACCGTACGGCCCACCCGGACGACGCTCACCTCGGCCTCGGCGTCCGGTCCCGCGTGCTTGCGGACGTTGGTCAGGGCCTCCTGCACGATCCGGTACGCGGCGAGGTCGACGGTCGCCGGGAGCGTCAGGCCCTCGTCGGCGCGGGCCAGGGCGACGGGCAGCCCGGCCTTGCGGAAGCTGTCGAGCAGCCCGTCGAGGACGGCGAGGCCCGGGGCGGGCTCGGTGGGGGCCTCCGGGTCGCCGGACTGGCGGAGGAGGCCGACGGTGGCGCGCAGCTCGTCCAGGGCGGAGCGGCTGGCCTCGCGGACGTGCGCGAGGGCCTCCTTGGCCTGGTCGGGGCGCTTGTCCATGACGTGGGCGGCGACCCCGGCCTGCACGTTCACCAGGGCGATGTGGTGCGCGACGACGTCGTGGAGGTCGCGGGCGATCCGCAGCCGCTCCTCGGCGACCCGCCGCCCCGCCTCCTCCTCGCGGGTCCGCTCGGCCCGCTCGGCCCGCTCCCGGATCGCGTCGACGAAGGCCCGGCGACTGCGGACGGCGTCCCCGGCGGCCGCCGCCATCCCGGTCCAGGCGAAGACGCCGAGGTTCTCCTGCGCGTACCAGTGGGTCGGCCCGAAGACCATGGCCGCGGCGGTGAGCACCGCCATCGTGACGAGACCGACCCGCCAGGTGGTGGGCCGGTCGGTGCGGGAGGCGACCGTGTAGAGCGCGACGACGGCGCTCATCGCGATCGGGGCGGGCCGGTTGTCGTTGACCAGCTCGAAGAGGCTGATCGTGACGGTGAAGGCGAGCACGGCGAAGGGGCTGCGCCTGCGCATCACCAGGGCCGCCGCCCCGGCGATCATGATCAGCCTCTTCGAGCTGGTCAACGACAACCGGCCCGCCCCGATCGCGATGAGCGCCGTCGTCGCGCTCTACACGGTCGCCTCCCGCACCGACCGGCCCACCACCTGGCGGGTCGGTCTCGTCACGATGGCGGTGCTCACCGCCGCGGCCATGGTCTTCGGGCCGACCCACTGGTACGC
>NZ_MWIG01001187.1:0-135 GCF_002156145.1 Streptomyces sp. NRRL B-24572
ACGCCCCCGCCCCCGCCCCCGTCGTACGCCGACCTGTCGGTGACGAAGTCCGGTACGAGCACCGTGAGCATCGGCAACCGCGCCACGTACACGGTGACCGTCACCAACGCGGCCTCCTCCACCGCCACCGCGACC
>NZ_MWIG01001187.1:188-605 GCF_002156145.1 Streptomyces sp. NRRL B-24572
GCCGGCGCCAGCGCCACCCAGCCGGACCCGACGACCCCCAACACGGCCACCGCGACGACCTCGGTCAACAACGCCCGTGGCTGCACGATCATCGGCACCAGCGGCACGGACACCCTGACCGGCAGCTCCTCCAACGACGTCATCTGCGGCCTCGGCGGCAACGACACCATCCGCGCGAGCTACGGCAACGACACCGTGTACGGCGACTTCGGCAACGACAACATCGACGGCGGCTTCGGCGACGACACCCTCAACGGCGGCCCGGGCAACGACACCCTGACCGGCTACTACGGCAACGACCGCCTCACCACCACCGACGGCGTCTCCGGCAACGACACCGCCAACGGCGGCCCCGGCTCCGACACCTGCACCACCGACCCGGGCGACACCCGCATCAGCTGCCCCTGACCCCCACCC
>NZ_MWIG01001188.1:0-876 GCF_002156145.1 Streptomyces sp. NRRL B-24572
CGGCTCGTCGCCGACCCCGCCGTACGGGCGGACGAGCGGGCCGTCGTCGAGCCCCGCTCCCAGGAGATCCGCTCCGTCTTCGAGGTGCACCGGATCAGCGAGGTCTTCCGCCGCCTCGCCGAGGACCCGCGGATCGTCGGGCGGGCCCGCCAGATCCTCGGCTCCGACGTCTACGTCCACCAGTCCCGGGTCAACGTCAAGCCCGGCTTCGGCGCCAGCGGCTTCTACTGGCACTCCGACTTCGAGACCTGGCACGCCGAGGACGGCCTGCCCCGGATGCGGACCGTCTCGGTCTCGATCGCGCTCACCCCGAACCACACCACCAACGGCAGCCTGATGATCATGCCGGGCTCGCACCGCACCTTCCTGGGCTGCGCGGGCGAGACGCCCGAGGACAACTACAAGCAGTCGCTGCGGATGCAGGACGCCGGGACCCCGTCCCACGAGGCGCTCACCACCTTCGCCGACGCCTGCGGCATCCGGCACTTCACGGGCCCGGCGGGGTCGGCCACCTGGTTCGACTGCAACGCCCTGCACGGTTCGGGCGACAACATCACCCCGTACCCCCGGAGCAATGTGTTCCTCGTCTTCAACAGCGTCGAGAACGTGCCCGAGGCCCCCTTCGCCGCCCCGGTCCGGCGCCCCTCGTTCATCGCCGCGCGCCCGGGGGAGCGCTCATGACGCTCGGCCGCCGCGGCTTCCTCACCGGAGCTGCCCTCCTCGGCGGTCTCGCCCTGACCGCGTGCACCCGCACCCAGGCCGGGACGGGAGCACCCGGCGACGACGGGAAGCTCCTCGCGCGCCTGCGGGAACAGGGCTTCGTGCGGGTCGGCTTCGCCGGTGAGGCGCCGTACGGCTTCCAGGACGGCGGCGAAC
>NZ_MWIG01001189.1:0-525 GCF_002156145.1 Streptomyces sp. NRRL B-24572
GCCCGGAGGGGCGCGGCTCGTGCTCGCGGGCCCGCTGGTGCCCGGGGGCGGGCGGCTGTGGTGGGCGCGGGTGAGCGTGGACGTGCCGGGGCTGCTCGGGCGGTACGGGCGGCCCATCCGGTACGGGTACACGGAGCGGGACCAGCCCCTGTCGGCGTACCGGACGCTCTTCGCGCGTCCCTCCCCCGACGGGTCGGGCTCGGCGGAGATGCCGAGCGCGGGGCGGCCCTTCACGGCCCGTCTCGTGGCGGAGCTGGTCGACCGGGGCGTACGGATCGCTCCACTCTCCCTTCATGCGGGCGTGGCGTCGGCGGAGGCGCACGAGCCGCCGTACCCGGAGCGCTTCGAGGTCCCGGCGGCGACGGCGGCCCTGGTGAACGCGGCGCGGGCCGGAGGCGGCCGGGTGATCGCGGTGGGGACGACGGTGGTGCGGGCGCTGGAGTCGGCCGCGGTCGGACCGGCCCTGCGGACGGAGCCCGGCCCGGCGGGCAGCCGCCCGGGGGGTGCGCCGGGCCGGGCTCCGTC
>NZ_MWIG01000119.1:0-19158 GCF_002156145.1 Streptomyces sp. NRRL B-24572
CCGGCGGCCTGCTTGGCCTTGATCGCCGCCTTGAAGTCGGCGGGGGATTCGACGTTCGGGCATTCCGTGGCCGGGCAGAGGGTGAAGCGGATGTCTCCCGAGGTCACCGAGGTCGGTTCGCCGAAGGCCAGGTCGATGACGTCCCAGGAGTCGGGGACGTCGGCCATGCGGGTGTAGCCGGAGCCGTTGGCGAAGCTCGCGTGGAGGTAGCCGACGAGGGCGTGCGCGGGCAGGCCGCCGCCTCCGCCGCCGGAGGTCGTGGTCGCGCTCACGGCGGCCGACTTCGCCGACTCGCCCGCGCTGTTCGCCGCCGAGACCTGGAAGCCGTACGAGGTGCTGGGCGCGAGCCCGGTGGCGGTGTACGAGGTGCCGGTGACCGTCGCGGCGAGGGTGCCGCCGCGGTAGACCTTGTACGAGGTGGCGCCGGGGACCGCCGACCAGGTCAGCGGCACGGAGGTGGAGGTCGGGGAGCCGGCCGTGAGGCCGGTGGGGGTGGCCGGTGTCTGGACCGGGTCGCCGCCGGGGCCGTACAGGGAGAGGTCGTCGGCCTGGTAGGCGGGCGTGCCGTACCAGCCGTGGGTGTGGATCGTGACCGAGGTGGTCGAGGCGCCGGTGGTGAAGGTGGTGCTCAGTTTCTGCCAGTCGGGGGCGGAGGCCGTCCAGGTGGAGACGTCGGTGGTGCCGGTGCCGGAGGCGCCGAGGTAGACGTAGCTGCCGCGCACCCAGCCGCTCAGCGTGTAGGTGGAGTTGGGCTTGACCGTCACGGTCTGGGAGCACTGGGCGTTGTCGCTGCCGGCCGGGGTGGCCTGGAGCGCCTTCGTCCCGCCGTGCACGGGTGACGGGACGACGGCGCCGCTGCCCGCCGTGCAGGTCCAGCCGTCGAGGCCGGCCTCGAAGCCGCCGTTGCGGGCGAGTTCGGTGTCGGCGGCCCGGGCCGCGGCGGGGGTGAGGGCGAGGAGCCCGCCGGCGGCGAGGGCGCCCGCGAGCAGGAGCGTGAGGGGTCTGGCGCGGTCCACAACTGCCTCCGGAAGTGGGGGAATCGAAGGGGAGCACGGCGGAACGCGCCACAGCATGGTCCAGACCAATCGAGTGGTCAAGACCTCTCGCCGACTCCGCCCCCGCGCCCCAACCGCCCCGCCGCCTCATGCATCGCCAGCTCCAGGAGCGAGGCGTCGGTGAGGGTGCCCAGGCCGTCCGGCGCCACCAGCCAGCGGACCCGGCCGGTGACCCGCCCCGGATACGGGGCGACGATCCAGGTGCCGGCACCCGCGCCGCGCACCCCGGTGCCGAGCCAGCGGGCGGCGGTTCCCGGTGGGACGAAGAAGCCCATCCGGGCCTCGCCGAAGTCGGCCAGGACCGGGCCCGGCCGGTCCACGAGCCGGGTCAGCACGTCGAGCGTGGGATAGCCGAGTTCCCCCGGCAGAATCAGCACGTCCCAGCGCCTGCCGGCGGGCAGCAGCGCGACCCCGTGGGGGTTGCGCTCCCACTCCCACCGGCAGGCCTCGGGATCCGGTGCGACCGAAGCCAGCCATTCGACCGCGGCCTTGGCGCCGGAAGCCCCCGTACCAGTCATCGCGACGATCTCCTCTCCGTGTGGATGCCGCGAGCGCGGTGTCCACACGGAGAGAGCGGGTACGGGGGCTTCTCTTACGCGGTTTCGGCTACCGGTTGATTGTGACGTGGGTCACAATCTGACCTCAGCTGTCGAAGCCGAGGCCCAGGCGGTCCATGGCCTTCAGCCACAGGTTGCGCCGCCCGCCGTTCTCGTCGGCGCGGGCCAGCGACCACTTGGTGATGCCGATGCCGGCCCAGGCGACCGGCTCGGGCGGGAACGGCAGCGGCTTGGAGCGGACCATGTCGAGCTCCGTGCGCTCGGTGCGCTCCCCCGCGAGCAGGTCGAGCATCACGTCCCCGCCGAAGCGGGTGGCGCCGACGCCGAGGCCGGTGAACCCGGCCGCGTACGCCACCTTCCCCTGGTACGCCGTGCCGAAGAAGGCCGAGAAGCGCGAGCAGGTGTCGATCGCGCCGCCCCAGGCGTGGCTGAAGCGGAGCCCCTCCAGCTGCGGGAAGCAGCGGAAGAAGTGCTCGGCGAGCTTGAGGTAGGTCTCCGGGCGGTGGTCCATCTCCGCCTGCACCTTGCCGCCGTAGCGGTAGACCGCGTCGTAGCCGCCCCAGAGGATGCGGTGGTCCGCGGTGATCCGGAAGTAGTGGAACTGGTTCGCGGAGTCGCCGAGTCCCTGCCGGTTCTTCCAGCCGACCGAGGCGAGCTGCTCGGGGCTGAGCGACTCGGTCATCAGGGCGTAGTCGTACACCGGGACGGTGTACGGGCGGACGCGCTTGACCAGCGACGGGAAGACGTTGGTGCCGAGCGCGACCCGGCGGGCGAGCACCTTGCCGTACGGGGTGTGGACGCCCATCCCGGCGCCCACCGAGACCAGCCGGAGACCGGGGGTGTGCTCGTAGATCCGTACGCCCAGGTCGAGGCAGGCCCGCTTGAGGCCCCAGGCCAGCTTGGCCGGGTGGAGCATGGCGACGCCGCGCTTGTCCCACATGCCGCCGAGGAAGGTCGGGGAGTCGACCTCGGCCCGTACGGCGTCCCGGTCGAGGAATTCGACGCCGTCCGCGAGTCCGAGCCGGTCGAGCTCCTCGTACACCTCGGTCAGTTCCTCGACCTGGTACGGCTCGGTGGCGACGTCGATCTCGCCGGTGCGCTCGAACTCGCAGTCGAGGCCGTAGCGGGCGACGGTCTCCTCGATGGCGTCGAGGTTGCGCTCGCCCAGCCGCTCCAGCTTCGGCAGCTCGCCCGGCCAGCGGGCGAGCCCGTTGCCGAAGCCGTGGGTGAGGGAGGCCGCGCAGAAGCCTCCGTTGCGGCCCGAGGCGGCCCAGCCCACCTCGCGGCCTTCGATCAGTACGACATCCCGGGAGGGGTCGCGCTCCTTGGCGAGGAGCGCGGTCCACAGTCCGCTGTATCCGCCGCCGACCACGAGGAGATCGCACTTCTCGGTGCCGGTGAGGGCGGGCAGGGCTCCGGGCTTGCCGGGGTCTTCCAGCCAGAAGGGGACGGGCTGGGCGTCGGAGAGAGATTGTGCAGCGAGACGCATGGCGACTGGGGCCATGGTTTCCAACTCCTTCGGTGCCTGAGACGTCTTTCGCTCAGGCCGTTGCTGTTTTCTTGCGCCGGTTCGTGATGATCTGCCCGGCTGCGACCATCAGTACCGCGAGGACGAACATCGCGGTGCCGATGACGTTGATCTGAACGGGGGTTCCGCGCTGCGCCGAGCCCCAGACGAACATGGGGAAGGTGACGGTGGAGCCCGCGTTGAAGTTGGTGATGATGAAGTCGTCGAACGACAGCGCGAAGGCGAGCAGCGCGCCGGCGGCGATGCCGGGCGCGGCAATCGGCAGGGTCACGCGCAGGAAGGTCTGCGTCGGTCCCGCGTAGAGGTCGCGCGCGGCCTCCTCCAGGCGCGGGTCCATGGACATGACCCGGGCCTTGACCGCCGTCACGACGAACGACAGACAGAACATGATGTGGGCGATCAGGACCGTCCAGAAGCCCAGCTCGATGCCCATGTTGAGGAAGAGCGTGAGCAGCGAGGCGGCCATGACGACCTCGGGCATCGCCATCGGCAGGAAGATCAGCGAGTTGATCGCGCCGCGCGCCCGGAAGCGGTAGCGGACGAGCGCGAAGGCGATCATCGTGCCGAGGAGGACGGCGCCGAGCGTCGCCCAGGCGGCGAGCTGGAGCGAGAGCGAGAGCGACTCGCACATGTCGGCGACGCCGCAGGGGTCCTTCCAGGCGTCGAGCGAGAACTCCTGCCAGGAGTAGTTGAAGCGTCCCTTCGGCTTGTTGAAGGAGAACGCCATCACCACGAGGTTCGGCAGGATCATGTACGCGAGCGTCAGCAGGCCCGCGATGACGACCAGGTTCTTGCGGATCCAGCGCATCAGACCAGGTCCTCCGTTCCCGCCTTGCGGATGTAGACCGTGACCATGCCGAGCACGATCGCCATGAGGATGAAGGAGAGCGCGGCCGCCGTCGGGTAGTCGAGCACCCGCAGGAACTGCGACTGGATGACGTTGCCGACCATCTTGGTGTCGGTCGAGCCGAGCAGTTCGGCGTTGACGTAGTCGCCGCTCGCCGGGATGAAGGTGAGCAGGGTGCCGGAGACGACGCCGGGCATCGACAGCGGGAAGGTCACCTTGCGGAAGGTGGTCGCCGGGGAGGCGTACAGGTCCTGCGCGGCCTCGTGCAGCCGGCCGTCGATCCGCTCCAGGGAGGTGTAGAGGGGCAGGATCATGAAGGGCAGGAAGTTGTACGTGAGACCGCAGACCACGGCCATCGGGGTGGCGAGGACGCGGTTGCCCTCGGTCCAGCCGAGCCAGCTGGTGACGTCCAGGAAGTGGAGGGCGTTGAGCGCCTCCACCACGACGCTGTCGTCGGCCAGGATCGTCTTCCACGCGAGCGTGCGGATGAGGAAGCTGGTGAAGAACGGCGCGATGACGAGGACGAGCAGCAGGTTCCGCCAGCGGCCGGCCTTGAAGGCGATCAGGTACGCGAGCGGGTAGCCGAGCAGCAGGCAGAGCAGGGTCGCGGTCCCGGCGTACAGCAGAGAGCGGATGAACTGCGGCCAGTACTCCTGGAAGGCGTCCCAGTAGGTCTGGAAGTGCCAGGTGACCTCGAAGCCCTTCTCCAGGGAGCCGGTCTGCACCGAGGTCGAGGCCTGGTAGACCATCGGCAGCGCGAAGAAGACGAGCAGCCAGATGATGCCGGGCAGCAGCAGCCAGTACGGGACGAGCCGCTTGCGGGTGGAGGGCTTGCGCAGAACCGGTTCTTCGACCGGCCCCGGAGCCTCCTTCGTGAGGGTTGCGGTCACGAGGCGTCCTCCACCGTCTCCACGCCCGCGTCGATGTCCTGGGCCGCGTCGAGGCCGAAGGTGTGCGCCGGGTTCCAGTGCAGGACGACCTCGGCACCGGGGCGGAGCCGCGCGTCCCTCTCGATGTTCTGCTCGTAGACCTGGAGCTCCGCGCCCGCCGGCGAGTTCACCACGTACTGGGTGGAGACGCCGATGAAGGAGGAGTCGACGATCCGGCCGGTCACCCGGTTGCGGCCGTCGGCGATCTTCCCTGCGTCGTCGGCGTGCGCGAGCGAGATCTTCTCGGGGCGGACGCCCACGAGCACCTTGCCGCCCACGCGGACGGCGTCCGTACAGCGGTCGCCGGGCACACGGAGCTTGCTGCCGCCGGCCGTGGCCAGAACGTCGGCGCCGGTCTCCAGGACCTCGGCCTCGATCAGGTTCGAGGTGCCGAGGAAGTTGGCGACGAAGGTGGTCTGCGGGTTCTCGTACAGGTCGGCGGGGGCACCGAGCTGCTCGACCCGGCCGCCGTTCATCACCGCGACCTGGTCGGCCATCGTCATGGCCTCCTCCTGGTCGTGGGTGACGTGCACGAAGGTGATGCCGACCTCGGTCTGGATCCGCTTGAGCTCCAGCTGCATCTGGCGGCGCAGCTTGAGGTCGAGGGCACCGAGCGGCTCGTCGAGGAGCAGCACCTGCGGGTGGTTGATGAGCGCGCGGGCGACGGCGACGCGCTGCTGCTGGCCGCCGGAGAGCTGGTGCGGCTTCTTGTGGGCGTGCTCGCCGAGCTGGACGAGGTCGATCATCTCGTCGACCTGCTTCTTCACCGACTTGATGCCGCGGCGGCGCAGGCCGAAGGCGATGTTCTCGGAGATGTCCATGTGCGGGAAGAGCGCGTAGGACTGGAAGACGGTGTTGACCGGCCGTTTGTACGGCGGGAGGTCGGTGACGTCCCTGTCGCCGAGGAAGACGGTGCCGGTGGTCGGGTCCTCCAGGCCGGCGATCATGCGCAGCGTGGTGGTCTTGCCGCAGCCGGAGGCTCCGAGCAGGGCGAAGAAGGAGCCCTGCGGGACGGTCAGGTCGAGCGGGTGGACGGCGTGGAACGATCCGTACGACTTGCTGATCCCGGTGAGACGGACGTCGCCGCCGGTGGTGTTGTCAGTCATGGGTTGCGGTCCCAGGGGGTGAGAGAGGTGGACGAGGCCGGACTCAGGCGCCGATGAGCTTGGCGAACTTCTCCTCGTACGCCGTCTCTTCCTTGCTGCTGAGCGAGCGGAAGGCGTGCGACTTCTTGGCCATGGCCTTGTCCGGGAGGATCAGCACGTTGTTCGCGAGCTCGGGGTCGATCTTGGTGAGCTCGTCCTTGACCCCGTCGACGGGGCAGACGTAGTTGATGTACGCGGCGAGCTGGGCGGCGACGGGAAGCTCGTAGTAGTAGTCGATGAGCTTCTCGGCGTTCGTCTTGTGCCGGGCCTGCGCGGGGACGAGCAGGTTGTCGCTGGACGTGAGGTAACCGGCGGACGGGATGGCGTACCTGATGTCCGGGTTGTCCGCCTGGAGCTGGATGATGTCGCCGGCCCAGGCGAGGCAGGCCGCGATGTCGCCCTTGTCGAGGTCGGAGGTGTAGTCGTTGCCGGTGAAGCGGCGGATCTGCTTCTTGTCGACGCCCTTCTGGAGGCGCCCGATCGCCGCGTCGTAGTCGGCGTCCGTGAAGTTCCCCGGGTCCTTGCCCATGTCGAGCAGGGTCATGCCTATGGAGTCGCGCATCTCGGTGAGGAAGCCGACCCGGCCCTTGAGCGCGGGGTCGTCCAGGAGCTGGGTGACCGAGTCGACCTTCTTGCCGCCGGTCGCCTTGACGTTGTACGCGATGACGGTGGAGATGCCCGTCCACGGGTACGAGTAGGACCGGCCCGGGTCCCAGTCGGGGCGGCGGAACTGCGAGGACAGGTTCGCGTACGCGTTCGGCAGGTTGGCCGGGTCCAGCTTCTGGGCCCAGCCGAGCCGGATGATGCGGGCGGCGAGCCAGTCGGTGACGCAGATCAGGTCGCGGCCGGTGTCCTGGCCGGCCGCGAGCTGCGGCTTGATCTTGCCGAAGAACTCGACGTTGTCGTTGATGTCCTCGGTGTACTTGACCTTGATCCCGGTGCGCTTCGCGAACGCCTCCAGGGTCGGGCGGGACTTCTCGTCCTCGCTGACGTCCATGTACTCGGTCCAGTTGGAGAAGGCGACGGTCTTCTCCTTGGCCGAGAAGTCGGTGGACGCCGGGCCCTGGCCCTCTCGCTTGGCCGGCGGGATGCCGCAGGCGCTCAGGCCGGCGAGACCGCCGACCGTGAGCGCGCCGACGCCGCCCGCGCGCAGCATCGAACGGCGGCTGAGTGCGCCCCGGCCGCTCGTCATGCTGCGCCGTATCGCCGCCAGCTGCGCGGCCGACAGGCTCTCGGGCTCGTACTGCTCCATGCGCTGTGCCCTTTCGGGATGGGTGAGCCGCTGGTCGGGCGGCGAATTGCTATCGGTCCCCGAAGATCGTGCGGTGCCAGTCCTTCGCGGCGACCGCCGTGTTGTCGAACATCACGTGCTTGACCTGCGTGTACTCCTCGAAGGAGTAGGTCGACATGTCCTTTCCGTAACCGGAGGCCTTGGTGCCGCCGTGGGGCATCTCGCTGATGATCGGAATGTGGTCGTTGACCCACACACATCCCGCCTTGATCTCCCGCGTGGCGCGGTTGGCCCGGTAGACGTCACGGCTCCACGCGGAGGCCGCGAGGCCGTAGGGGGTGTCGTTGGCGAGCCGGATGCCCTCGTCGTCGCCGTCGAAGGGCAGGGCCACCAGGACCGGACCGAAGATCTCCGACTGCACGACCTCGCTGTCCTGCGCGGCGCCGATGATCAGGGTGGGACGGTAGTATGCGCCGTTCTTGAGCTCTCCACCAGGGGCTTCGCCTCCGGTGACGACGGTGGCGTAGCCGCGGGCGCGCTCGACGAAGCCGGCGACGCTGTCGCGGTGGCGGTGGCTGACGAGCGGTCCGAGGTCGGTGCCGGGCGCGAAGGGGTCGCCGACCCGGACGCTCTCCATGAGCTCGGCGACCCGGGCGACGAAGGCGTCGAAGAGCGGGCGCTGGACGTACGCGCGCGTGGCGGCGGTGCAGTCCTGGCCGCTGTTGATGAGGGAGGCGGCGACGGCGCCCTGGGCGGCGGCCTCCAGGTCGGCGTCGTCGAAGACGAGGAACGGGGCCTTGCCGCCGAGTTCGAGGTGGAGCCGCTTCACGGTGGCGGTGGCGACCTCGGCGACCCGCTTGCCGACCGGGGTGGAGCCGGTGAAGGAGGTCATGACGACGTCCGGGTGGCCGACGAGGTGCTCGCCGACGGTCCGGCCGGAGCCGCTGACGATGTTGATGACGCCGTCGGGGATGCCGGCCTCCTTCGCCGCCTGCGCGAACATCAGCGAGGTCAGCGGGGTGAGCTCGGCGGGCTTCAGGACGATCGTGTTGCCGGCGGCGATCGCCGGGAGGATCTTCCAGGCGGCCATCTGGAGCGGGTAGTTCCAGGGGGCGATGGAGCCGACGACGCCGATCGGTTCGCGCCGGATGTACGAGGTGTGGTCGCCGGTGTACTCGGCGGCCGACTGGCCCTGGAGGTGGCGGGCGGCCCCCGCGAAGAAGGCCGTGTTGTCGATCGTGCCCGGCACGTCGAACTCGGTGGTGAGCTTGAGCGGCTTGCCGCACTGGAGGGACTCCACCTCGGCGATGTCCTGCGCCCAGTCGGCGAGGACGCCGGCGAGGCGGTGCAGCGCGTCGGAGCGCTCGCCGGGGGTGGCGCCCGCCCAGCCGGGGAAGGCGGCCTTGGCGGCGGCGACGGCCTCGTCCACGTCGGCGGTGGAGGCGAGCCTGTAGGTGTAGACGCTCTCGCCCGTCGCCGGGTCGATCACGCTGTGTTCCTGATCTGAGGTTCCGGCACGGAGCCTTCCGCCGACGTACTGCGCGCCGTCCGCGAAGCGGTCGGTCACCTGGAAGCGGTTGGTCATGGTGCTCTCCGTTGTCCCAGCTCGAATTGAGTGCCGATCCTGGCAGAGTGAGACGCACGCAACAAGGGATTCCGTTGTTGCCTTTTGGTTACGCAACGGAATCGGTGGACCATGTGTCGAGGGGGTCCGAAAATCTCCGTACGGAGTGTCCGTGGCGGATGCCAGACTCGCGTGTATGACCAAGATCGAAGAGCTGACGCAGCAGGTCACCAGGGGTGACCGGGTGAAATGGCTGCACTTCTGGGGGCACCGCCCGCACCCCGACGGCCGCCTCTCGGCGAGCTGTCTGAGCCAGTGGTGGCCGGCGCCCTTCACGGTCGACGGAGTGGCCTACGCGACCGCCGAGCACTGGATGATGGCCGCCAAGGCCCGCCTCTTCCAGGACGCCGACGCCGAGCGGGCCGCGCTGACCGCCCGTACCCCCGCGGAGGCCAAGAAGGCGGGCCGGCTCGTCCGCGGCTTCGACGACGCGGTCTGGGAGCGGGAGCGCTTCGGGATCGTCGTCGAGGGCAGCGTGCACAAGTTCTCCTCGGACGAGGCCCTGCGCGCGTACCTGGTGGGCACGGGCGAGCGCGTCCTGGTGGAGGCCAGCCCGCTGGACCGCGTCTGGGGCATCGGGCTCGCCGCCGACGACCCCCGCGCCCACGACCCGGCCCGCTGGCGCGGGCTCAACCTGCTGGGCTTCGCCCTGATGGAGGCGCGGGAGCGGCTGCGGGCGGCGTGAACACGTTGCGCGCGAACACGCGAAGGGCCCCGCACCTCCTCGGGGGAGGTGCGGGACCCAAGGCCGTGGCGTTCCTCAGCGCGGGGCGCTGAAGGACGTCTCGCTCACCCCCCAGGGGTCGTCGCTCGTCTTGCTCCACTCGTCCGCGTGCGTGGCGAGGAAGACGATGAGCGCGATGCCCGCGATGCCGAGGGCGATGCCGATGGAGCCGAGCGTGATGCCGGCGACGGCCTGCCCCTTGTTGGACGCCTCGCCCCGCAGGAACCGCTTGCGGCCCACGATCCCGAGGGGCAGTGCGACCCCTCCCAGGATCAGGCCGAGGATGCCGTACGAACAGAAGGCGAGCGCGACGGCGAGGATGCCCAGCACCATCGACGCCGTGCCCATCCCGTTGTTCTGCGGCTGCCCGCCGAGCACGCCGTATCCGGGGTACCCGGGGTAGCCGTACCCCGAGGTGACCGGAGGCGTCGGCGACGCCGGCGGATAGCCGTACGTGCCGGGCGCTGCCGCCGGGTAGCCGTACCCGGGCGCGGCCGCCGGGCCGCCGGGGGCGACCGGCGGCGGCGGGACGTCGCCACCCGGAGCCCCCGGAGTACCCGGACCCCCCGGCGCGGCCGGGAAGGACGTCATGGTCGGCTGGTCGTGCACCGGCGAGGGCGACGGCGTCGCCGGCTTGCTCAGTTCCACCCCGTCGCGGTTCGGCGGAGCCCACGGGTCCGTCGGGTCGTACCCGCCCGGCTGCTGGTCTCGATTGTCAGACATGGGCCTCCCCCATCATGGTCACGCCATGCTAAGGCCTCGCCCTGCGGGGGGATCGCCCGGCCTACGATGACCCGATGACCGATCTCCACCCCTTCATCGCGGGGCTCCCCAAGGCCGAACTGCACGTCCACCACGTGGGCTCCGCCTCGCCCCGGATCGTCGCCGAGCTCGCGGCCCGGCACCCGGACTCGAAGGTCCCCACGGACCCGGAGGCGCTCACCGACTACTTCACCTTCACGGACTTCGCGCACTTCATCGACGTCTATCTGTCGGTCGTCGACCTGGTCCGCACCCCCGAGGACGTCCGGCTCCTCACCTTCGAGATCGCCCGGGACATGGCCCGGCAGAACATCCGTTACGCCGAGCTGACCATCACCCCGTACTCCTCCACCCGCCGCGGAATCGACGAGCGCGCCTTCATGGCGGCGATCGAGGACGCCCGCAAGGCGGCCGAGGCCGAGTTCGGCACCATCCTGCGCTGGTGCTTCGACATCCCGGGCGAGGCCGGCCTCGTCTCCGCCGAGGAGACCGCGCGGCTCGCGACCACCGACGGGCTGCGCCCGGAGGGCCTGGTCTCCTTCGGCCTCGGCGGCCCCGAGATCGGCGTGCCGCGCCCGCAGTTCAAGCCGTACTTCGACCTGGCCCGCGCGGCCGGCCTGCACTCCGTCCCGCACGCCGGCGAGACGACCGGCCCCGAGACCGTCTGGGACGCGATCCGCGAGCTCGGCGCCGAGCGCATCGGCCACGGCACCAGCTCCGCCCAGGACCCCGAGCTCCTCGCACACCTCGCCGAGCACCGGATCGCCCTGGAGGTCTGCCCGACGTCGAACATCGCGACCCGGGCCGTCGCCGCCCTGGAGGAGCACCCGATCCGGCAGTTCGTCGACGCCGGGGTCCTCGTCACGATCAACAGCGACGACCCGCCGATGTTCGGCACGGACCTCAACGCCGAGTACGCCGTCGCCGCGCGTCTCCTCGGTCTCGACGAGCGCGGTGTCGCCGCCCTCGCCAAGAACGCGGTGGAGGCCTCCTTCCTCGACGCGGCCGGCAAGGCCAGGATCGCCGCCGAGATCGACACGTACACGAACGACTGGCTGGCGCGCTGACCCCGCCGGGAAGCCGGCGCCGACGAGAATGGGGCCATGCGCCCTGTGACTGTCGTAGCCCATCGCGGCGACCCCTACCGCGTCCGTGAGAACACGCTCCCCTCGATCGTCTCGGCGATCGAGCGGGGGGCGGATGCGGTCGAGATCGACGTCCGGCTGACGGCGGACGGGGTGCCCGTCCTCCTCCACGACGACACCCTCAAGCGGCTGTGGGGCCACGACCGGCCGCTCTCCGGCCTCTCGCACGAGCTGCTGCGCGAGCTCACCTTCGACGGGGTGCCGACCCTGCGGGAGGCGCTGATCGCCGCCGGGGACCACCCGCTGATGCTGGACCTGCCGGGCGGGAACGAGGACTCGGTCCGCACGATCGTCCGTACGGTCCGCGAGTGCGGCGCCGGGGAGCGCGTCTCCTACTGCGCGGGCGCCGTGGCGATGCTCCAGGTGCGGGCCGCCGACCCGGCCGCCGAGATCGCCCTCACGTGGACCTCCCTCGCCCCGCCCCGGCGCGTCCTCCTCGACGCCGTGCGGCCGAAGTTCCTCAACTACCGTTTCGGCCTGGTGAGTCGGGAGCTGACCGAGCGGATCCACCGGGACGGGCTGCTCGTCTCGGCCTGGACGGCGGACACGAAACGCACCATGCGTAAGCTGATCAAGAACGGGGTCGACTCGGTCACCACGAACCGGGTCGACGCACTCGCCGCCGTGCTGCGAAAGGCTCGCGATTGACTCCTCCCCCTCGTAAACGAGGGGGATTCCCGGCTCACTTCGCCTGTCCCCCAGCAGGGGGCGGGGCTTACAAGATCAGCACTAGCCGGGTTGAGACCAGCCCGGACGAGCATCACGCGGGCGGAGTTCTTGTCCCTGGGGGACGAGGTTCCGCACGCGGTGCACGTATACGTTCTCTCGGAAAGAGGTAGGCGGTGCTTGGCTCTCGCTCCGCAGTGCGCACAGTCCATGGTGGTGTGCGCGGGGTGGACCAGGTGCAGGGTCCGGCCGTGCTTGCGGGCCATCTCGATCAGGGCGGTCTCGGTCGCGCCGATCGCGGCATCCGCGGCCTTCCTGGCCATGGTCGACTTCGCCAGGAACCGGGGGCGGAAGTCCTCGACCGCCAGGGCGTCGTGGTCGCGGACCACAGCCTTGGCCCTTCCCCAAGCTCTCAACTTCGTTCGAGCAGGGGATACCCCATTGCGGCCGGTGTCCTGCCGCTGCCGGGTGACCT
Source organism: Streptomyces sp. NRRL B-24572 (assembly GCF_002156145.1). NCBI lineage: Bacteria > Bacillati > Actinomycetota > Actinomycetes > Kitasatosporales > Streptomycetaceae > Streptomyces > Streptomyces sp. NRRL B-24572. The sequence continues at coordinate 12,689 of NZ_MWIG01000119.1, forward strand.
TCTTGTGCAGTTTCGCGGCCTGCCGCTGCGCCTTCCGGTAGCCCTTGGTCTGGGGCTTGCCCTTGGGGGCGCGGCAGCGGGACGTCTGCCGCTGGCAGTGCGCGAGGCGCTCAGCTGGACAGGGCCGCACGTCTGCTGGTCGTCGGGGTTCTTCCTGTTCGCGGCATGGACCTCGCGGGACATCGCCACGCACTCGTTCCACGCCCAACGACACCACCCCCACTCCGCCTCCAACGCGGCACGGGCGGTGGACGACACACGCAGCCGGAAGGTGTACCGGGCGTGCCCGACCACCTCATCGGCCATCGGTGTCGTCGTCTTGAGATCAACCCACCGGCCGCCGCTGACAACGCCGGTCCGCCCAGAGGGCGAACCGGCTTTCCCTGCCCTGCTCCGCAGGCGCTTCGTTTCCTCCCCCGCCTAAACGTGGGGGTATCCACGGAGGAGTCCAGATGAACGACCGGATCCGCACCGACATCGCCCACAACGCCCGGGTGTGGAACTACTGGCTGGGCGGCAAGGACAACTATCCGGTGGACCGCGCGGTCGGCGACCAGGTCACCGGCTTCTATCCGAGCATCGGCGAGGTGGCGCGCGCGGACCGGGCGTTCCTCGGCCGGACGGTGACCCATCTGGCCGCCGAGGCGGGCGTCCGCCAGTTCCTCGACATCGGTACGGGCCTGCCGACCGCCGACAACACCCACGAGGTGGCGCAGCGGATCGCCCCCGACGCCCGGATCGTCTACGTCGACAACGACCCGATCGTCCTCACGCACGCCCGCGCACTCCTGACGAGCTCGCCGGAGGGCGTCACGGAGTACGTCGACGCCGACGCTCACGACCCGGAGCGGATCGTCGCGGCGGCCGTCGGCACGCTCGACCTGTCCCGCCCGGTCGCGGTGCTGATGCTCGGCATCCTCAACTTCGTCCTGGACACCGACGAGGCCCGGTCGATCGTGCGGACCCTGATGGCCGCCATGCCCTCGGGCAGTCACCTGGTGCTGACCCATCCGACCCTGGAGCCGGAGCTCGGCGGCGAGGGCAACAAGGCCGCGATGGACTTCTGGAACGAGAACGCGACCCCGCCGATCACCGCCCGCACCCGGGAGGAGTTCACCTCCTTCTTCGACGGCCTCGACCTGCTCGATCCGGGCATCGTCTCCTGCGCGCGCTGGCGCGCCGAGGAGGGCCCCGTGGTGGCGCAGTTCGGCGCGGTGGGCCGCAAGCCGTAATGGACATAAGGGGGATGCGCGAGCTGCGCACATGGGGGGCCGCCCATCCGTGGGCGGTGGACATCGGCCTCGCCCTCGTCGTGCAGGCGGCGATGACGATGCCGTTCGTGGTGCCGCGCGGGCCCGAGCTCGAACCGGCGACCTGGCCGGCGTACGGCCTGACGACGCTCACCGTGGTGCCGCTGGTGTGGCGGCGACGTGCGCCGATGACGGTGCTGCTGGCGATCCTGGCGACGAGCGCGCTGTACAAGCTGGCGGTCGAGGGGCCGGGGCAGCCGCTGCCGTACACGGGTCTGGTGAGCGTCTACACGATCGCGGTGCTCGCGGCGCCGTGGCAGCGGATGGCGACGGCGGGGCTCCTGGTGGTCGCGGTGCCGGCATCGGTGTGGCTCAACACCCAGTCGGCGCGCGAACTGACCTTCTCCCTCTTCGTGTTCGGCGCCGCCTATGTCTTCGGGCGGCTCACGGACGCCCGGCAGCGGGCCCAGCGGGTGGAGGCCGAGCAGGCCGCCGCGCGCGAACGGGCCAGGATCGCCCGGGAGATGCACGACATCCTGTCGCACGCGGTGAGCCTGATGGTCGTGCAGGCGGAGGCGGGCCCGGTCGCGGTGCGGGCGGCGCCCGAGCGCGCGGAGGCGGCGTTCGAGGCGATCTCGGAGACGGGCCGGGAGGCGATGGTCCAGCTGCGGCAGATGCTGGGGCTCCTTCGCGAGGGCGGTGAGACGGCGGCCCCGAGGGAGCCGCAGCCGGACCTCGCGGACCTCCCCGCCCTCCTTGACCGGGTGCGGGCCGGCGGTCTGACCGTCGGGTACGCGACGGAGGGCGGGGTACGGGCGCTGCCCGCGGCGACCGGCGCGAGCGTCTACCGGATCGTGCAGGAGGCGCTGACGAACGTGGTGAAGCACGCGCGGGCCCGCACGGTCGACGTCCGGCTCGCCCACGCCGACGGCGTCCTGCGGGTCACGGTGACCGACGACGGACGCGGCCCGCAGGGCGGCCCGGGCGGGCACGGCCTGGTGGGCGTCAGGGAGCGGGCCGCCGCGCACGGCGGGACGGCGGAGACGGGCGCCGGCCCGGGCGGCCGGGGTTTCGAGGTGCGGGTCCTGCTGCCCGTACGGGAGGGAGAGGGATGACGATCCGGGTGGTGGTCGCGGACGACCAGGAACTGGTCCGCAGCGGCTTCGCGATGATCCTGGACGCGCAGCCGGACATCGAGGTGGTGGCGGAGGCCGGGGACGGGACGGAGGCCGTCGAGGCGGTGCGCCGGCTCGCGCCGGACGTGGCGCTGCTCGACATCCGGATGCCCCGGACGGACGGCATCGAGGCCTGCCGGGCGATCAGTGCGGAGTCCGGCTGCCGGACGGTGATGCTGACGACCTTCGACACCGACGCGTACGTGTACGAGGCGCTGCACGCGGGCGCGAGCGGCTTCCTCCTCAAGGACGTGCGGCGGGACGACCTGGTGCACGCGGTACGGGTGGTGGCGGCGGGCGACTCGCTGCTCGCGCCGTCCGTGGCGCGGCGGCTGGTGGAGCAGTACACGGCGGGCGGCCCGCGCAGGACGACCGATTCCCGGCTGGACGTCCTCACCGGCCGGGAGCGCGAGACGCTCCTCCTGCTCGCCCGGGGCCTGTCGAACGCGGAGATCGCGGCGGAGCTGGTGGTCAGCGACCACACGGTGAAGACCCACGTGGGGAACGTGCTGGCCAAGCTGGGGCTGCGGGACCGGATCCAGGCGGTGATCTGCGCGTACGAGACGGGCCTGGTCGCGGCGGGCTCTCCCCCGCACGGGGGAGGCGCCGGGACCGGTCCCTCCCCCGCGCCGGGGAGGAACTGACCCGCCGAAGACCGCCGGTGCGGGCGATCCGTGGATCGCCGCAGGTCAGCAGGATGGAGCCATCGAGAACAACGGCTCACACCACCGGAGTTGACCATGAGGAAGACCACCACCCGCACCCTGCTCGCCGCCGCCCTGGTCCTGGGCGTGGCGGCCGGCCCGGCGCTCACCCCCGCCTTCGCCGCCACCTCACAGTCGGCGGTACAGGTGTCGAGCCCGGACCTGAGCGCGGTGATCGCGGGACTCCCCCGGGCCGACGCGACGGCCGCCCTTGTCCGGGTCGGCGGCACCGAGGGCGCCTGGCAGGGCAGCGCCGGCGTGCACGACCTGGAGACGAACGCCCCGGCGGACCCGGCCGCCCGCTTCCGGGCCGGTTCGGTGACGAAGGTGTTCACGGCGGCGACCGTCCTCCAGCTGGCCACCGAGGGCCGGATCGACCTGGACCGGACGGCCCGCTCGTACCTCCCGGACCTGATCCCCGACCGGTACGCCACGGTGACCGTGCGCCAGCTCCTGAACCACACCCACGGCATCCCGGCCGCGGACATGCCCGGGGAGACGGTCGAGGAGTGGTACGCGAACCGTTTCGACGTCCACACCCCGGAGGAGCTGGTCCGCTCGGCGACGGCGCAGCCGCGCGAGTTCGCGCCGGGCACGCAGCAGCACTACCTGAACATCGGGTACACGATCGCCGGCCTGATCGTGGAGCGGGTCACGGGCGACTCGTACGAGCACCAGGTGGAGCGGCGGATCCTGCGGCCGCTCGGCCTGCGGAACACGTACCTCCCGCGCGGGGCGGCCGAGATCACCGGCCCGTACAACCACGGCTACCAGACGATGAAGCTCGACGACGGCACGACGGGCCTGCGTGACGTCTCGGAGTGGGGGACGTCGGAGGCCTGGGCCGCCGGGGACCTCGTCTCGACCACCGCCGACCTGGAGCACTTCACGAAGGCCCTGTTCAAGGGCCGTGTGGTGCGCGGTCCGCTCCTGGAGGAGATGTTCACGCTCCCGAAGGTCCCCGACTTCCAGTCGGGTGACCCGGCGGCGTTCTCCGTCGGCCTGTCGATGAAGAAGCTCGGCGGCCGCGAGGTGTGGGGCAAGACCGGTGGCCGCTGGGGCTACAACACGGCGATCGCCTCGACCCGCGACGGCGCCCGCACCCTCGTCTACAGCGTCAACGCCACCGACGCGAAGGGCCAGGACATGAACAAGACGGCCCTGCGCCTGATGGTGGCGGCCTACGGCCTGCCGGAGTGAGCGGGGCCCGCCGCCTCCGGTTCGAGAACCTCATGTGATGCATTCATACACAGTCTCGTGCGCAGAACTACACTCGAACCATGCAGAAGGACGCGACATCGCCACTCGAAGACGAGGGTCAGCTCCGGGAGCTGGAAAGCCTCGGCACCCCCGTCACCTTCCAGGCCGGGCAGACGATCTTCACGGAGGGTCACCCGTCCCGCACCGTCCTCCTCCTCAAGGAGGGGCATGTGATCGTGAGCAAGGCCGGAGACGGCTCGGAGATCCTCCTCGCGACCCGGGGCCCGGGGGTTGTCCTGGGTGACGAGGGCGTCCTCATGTCCGAGGTGCGATCCGCCAGCATCCGCGCCCTGACCGAGGTATCCGGCGTCGACATCTCGGCCGAGGACCTCATCCGCTTCATCAACGAGAAGCAACTGTGGCCGGGGATGTATCGCAGCGCCGTCATCCGCCGCCGCGAGTCCGACGAGGAACGAGCCCTCCTCGCACGCCACAACGTGAAGGTCCGCCTGGCCCGATGGCTGGTCGCCATGGCCGAGGAGATGGGCGAGCAGTCAGGTGACGATTGGCTCATCGACGTGGCCTTCTCCCAGCAGGACATCGCAAGCCGCATCGGCTCCTCGCGAGAAGGGGTCGCCACGGCGCTCCGCCACCTCCGGGAGGAGGGGTTGGTCAGCACCGGACGCCAGACACTCACCCTGCATGACGTCCAGGCTCTGCGCGCCACAGCACAACTGAAGGAGTAGACACACTAAAGTCTGTGTGTAATTCTACACAGACGACAGTGAACTCCTGCCGGGGAGTTCACGGGTGAACACATGGGGGAGCCTTGACTCTTCAGGTGATCGGAGCCCTGTGCATTCTCGTCTCGCTGGTCGGCGAGGGTCTGAAGATCAGCGAGGTGGAGGTGCGTCAGCTCTCGCGGGCCCGCGCCATCACGCTGGCAGCACTGGGGATTCTCTTCATCGCCCTGCCACTCCTGACGGGAGGCCTCACCTCCTGACCCCCAGGCCCGTCCGACGAACCGTGGTGAACCATGTCAGAACAACTGGGACCCTTCCAAGGCATATGGGATGCGTGGGTCGAGGCCGAGCGAGAGATCGCCCAGAAGCCGCTGGAGCACTTCGAGCGAGCTACTCAGATCCAGTTCGACGAGCTGAAGGAGCACCTCTCCGAGGGAAACCGTGAGGCAGCGGCCCGCGAGCTCATCGACGTCGTGAGCATCGCCCTGAACAATCTCCGGAACCTCGGGTTCACCCCTCAGGAGATCGCGGAGCTGGCCCGGGAGCGGGCGGATCGGCGGATGAGGGGCCAAGCGAAAGAGATTCTCGAGAAGTACAGGAAGACTTACGGGATCTAGCGGCGAAGGACGCCTCTGCGGAGCTCTCCAGGCCACGACCACGGCCCGGAGAGCTCCGCCGGTTCCGGCCACTCACCCACCCGAGACCGGACCGGTCAACGAGCCGCTGGCACACCGATCGGTGGCGAGACCTGAACCAGACTCTCGAGTCGCTTGATCAACCCGCGTACGTGGAGCAGCGGCAGGATGCCGATGACGCCGAAGGACATGTCGATGACCGACCACCAGAAGGGGATGTCCCGGATCGGTCCGCAGATCAGGGCCAGTGGGATGATGCCGACGCAGGCGATCATGCCGAACTCGACGACCCAGATGTTGCGGACCGGATCGCGGTAGGGGCCGTAGAAGGCGACCGCGATGACGAGGTGGGCGAAGGCCAGCCAGTCGGTGCCGTAGAGCAGGTAGGGGGCCTGCTCGTCGGCGGCGCGGACGCCGCCCTCCACGCGGTCGATCCACTCCGCGAGTCCCGGGAAGAGGTCGGCGACGGGGGACGCCCAGCCGTCCAAGGAGGCGTCGAGGAGACGGAGTTCGGTGACGAGCGGGAAGGCGGTGGCCCCGCTCAGGGCCAGGCAGACGACGAAGACGATCAGCCAGACGCGGATGTGCGTGAGAAGGGCTCTCGGCCCGTTCGTGTCGCTCATGGAGACAACGTACACCCCTCTTGAACGCGTTCAGAAAAGAGGGGTGGTTGTTTTTGAGCGCGTTCAGAAGCGGGCGGCGACCTTCCGCCCCACGGCGTGCGAGACCACCGTCGCCCCCGCCGCCACCGCGAGCCCCGCCA
>NZ_MWIG01001190.1:0-993 GCF_002156145.1 Streptomyces sp. NRRL B-24572
CTTCGGACTCGAACCACAGGTCGCCGGCCGCACCCTCACCGAGGAGGAGGCCAACTGGGCCGGCGACCTGTGGTTCGAGTCCGAAGGCCTCCCGCTCCGCTTCGTCCAGGCCGGCGCCCTGCTCCGCCAGCGCGACAAACTGCGCGTCACCCCCGCCGAGTTCGACGCCTTCGGCGCCCTCGAAGAGGCCTTCGGACCCGCCGACCCCGCGGCCGCGGCGGCCGTCGCGGCCGCCGCCTTCGACGGCGTCGACGACCCCGACGTCGAACTCCGCGAGATACCGCTGCCCAGCCTCGGCGAGGGCGCCGCCCCCGCCGCGCTCCTCGCCTCCCGCCTCAGCCGCTCCGCCCAGGCCGCCCTGCGCTTCGCCGTCGCCCTCGGCGGCGAGGTACCGCACCAGGCCCACCTCCCGGCCCTCGTCGGCGACACCCACGCCGACGCCGCCCTCGGCGAACTCATGGCCTGCGGACTGCTCTCCCCGGTCGGCCCCCGCTACCGGCTCTCCGCCGGAGTCCTCACCCAGCTCCTCGCCCACGGCTACGAGCACGAGGCCGCCGACCGCGCCCACACCGCCGCCCAGCACTACGCCTGGTGGGCGTCCCACCCCTCCGTCACCCCCGAGCGGGCCGCCGCCGAGTCCGACGCCCTGCTCGCCGCCCTCACCGCGCTGATCCCCGGCACCGGCGACACCGCCGCCGAGCACCGGGCCACCGCCGTCCTCCTCGCCCGCGCCGCCGCACCCGCCTTCGCCGCCGGACTCCACTGGGGCGCCTGGGAGCGCGCCCTGCGCGCCGGACAGGAAGCCGCCCGGCTCACCGGCGAGGTCGCCGAGGAGGCCTACTTCCACCACGAGCTCGGCGTCCTCGCGATCTGCGCCGGAAACCTGGAGCGCGCCCGCGCCGAACTGGAGGCCTCCATCGGCATGCGCGGGGTGCTCGCCGACAAGCGCGGCACCGTCGCCGGCCGCCGGGCGCTCGCCCTCGTCGCCGACCT
>NZ_MWIG01001191.1:0-653 GCF_002156145.1 Streptomyces sp. NRRL B-24572
GCGAGGCGGGTGCGGCCGACCGCAGGAGTTGAATCCGCCCCCTGCGAAGCAACGGCTTCGCCGGTCCCCGTCGCGTGTTGTATCGCACAGTGACGCGTGAAACCTGTGAAAGCGGGCTCCGAGCTTCTTGACACCTTGGTTTCGCCGCTCCCAGACTCTCCCCACGGCAGACCGTGTTAACGAAAACATCGAGGAGTGGGCACCTCGGGTGCCCCTCGCGTCAAGGCGATGGACGCGGCTCCGCCCACCCCCGATCGGCGCGTGCTCCCGTCCCGAGCCCGCGCCACGGTCCGGGGGGCCGCGTCCCCGGGCGCGGCCCCCCGGACACGTCCCCACGACACCCGCACCCACCAGGGAGTAGTACGTGTTGTCCTCACGTGATCGAGCGGCGGCGCCCCGCCGCCGGCGGAGCAGGCTGCCCGCCCTCGCGGCCGTTCCCGTCCTCGCCCTGCCGGCCCTCGTCATGGCGCCGGTCGACCAGGCAGGCGCAACCGAGACGGCCCCCGCGGCCCTCACCGTCCGCCCCGACCCCAGCTACCAGCAGCCCGCCTTCGAGGGCTGGGGCACGGCACTCGCCTGGTTCGCCAACGTGACCGGCGGCTGGCCGGACGCCCAGCGCAACGCCCTCGCGGACGCCCTCTACGGCGCCGACG
>NZ_MWIG01001192.1:0-320 GCF_002156145.1 Streptomyces sp. NRRL B-24572
GAGCGATCCCGAGACCGAGACCGAGTCCGTACTCCCGCCGCCGCTCGAACTGCCACCCTCCGACGCCGAGCTCGTCCAGCTCATGCGGGACGGCGACGACTCCGCGTACGAGGAGCTGTTCCGCCGCCACTCCGAGGCCGTCCGCCGGTACGCCAAGACCTGCTGCCGGGACGCGCACACCGCCGACGACCTCACCGCCGAGGTCTTCGCCCGCACCCTCCAGGCCGTACGCGGCGGGGCCGGGCCCGAACAGGCCGTGCGCGCCTACCTCATGACCACCGTCCGGCGGGTCGCCGCGAACTGGGCCAGGACCCAGAAGC
>NZ_MWIG01001192.1:398-621 GCF_002156145.1 Streptomyces sp. NRRL B-24572
AGGCCGAGCAGTCCCTCGCCATGCAGGCCTTCCGCTCACTGCCCGAGCGCTGGCAGGCCGTGCTGTGGCACACCACCGTCGAGGAGGAGTCCCCGAGCGAGGTCGCCCCGCTCTTCGGACTGACCGCCAACGCCACGGCCGTGCTCGCCAGCCGGGCCCGCGAGGGCCTCAAGCAGGCCTACCTCCAGGCCCACGTCAGCCAGTCCCTCACCGCGGGCGGCGA
>NZ_MWIG01001193.1:0-530 GCF_002156145.1 Streptomyces sp. NRRL B-24572
TGCCCGGTCGCGGTCAACGCCTCGGCGATCTCGTAGATGATCCGTGGCTCCCGGTCTGTCGGACCGTCCAGCACCTCGCGCAGCTCGGTGACAGGCACGTCCTTGGGAGCGCGGTCGCCGGTGTACGTGCGGGCGAACAGGAGCAGGGACAGCGTCGCCAGGTCGACGGCGGCCCGGCCANNTCGGGTCGACGGCCTTCCTGGCCGGAGTCTCAGACATGCCCCCATCCTGCCCGCCAACTGCCAGCGGCGGGGCGCGAGCCGAAAACCGGCTGCCGACAATCCATTTGCCGCCCCCGCCCTGCCAACCTCGCTCATTCATCCACGCGGGTGACCAGGTGGCGAACCGGCCAGCATCTCGGCCACCATGCCCACATGCAGGACGACGAACCGTTGGAGGAATGGGCGCGCCGACGCGCCGAGCGACAGGCCGACTCGAAGGGCAAGCTGCGCGCCGTGCCCCTCGGAGACGGCCCGCACCGCGGAGCCCACGTCGAGCCCGAAGCGCCGAGAGCGATCGAGGAGTGGACC
>NZ_MWIG01001194.1:0-522 GCF_002156145.1 Streptomyces sp. NRRL B-24572
CGGGGAGGACGTGCTGGACCCCGAGCAGTACACGGCCGCAGCCGTTCACGCAGGTCGCAGCGGGTGTGAGGGTCGGCTGTGAGGGGGGCGTCGCCGGGTGGGTCCGGCACCGTCGGTGGTCGGCGCGCGCGGCTGGACGGTGCGGGATCTACTGGTTTGAGGGGGAAGACTCTCGAGGAGGGATCCGATGGGTACCTATCGAGTCGCGCAGGTCGGCGCCGCGGGCGAGTCCTTCGCAGCCGTCGAGCGGGAGCTCGTGCCGCCGGCCCCGGGGCACGTGCGCATCGCCGTGGAAGCCTGCGGCATCTGTCACATGGACGCAGCCTTCGTCAACAACGCACTGCCCGGGCTGAGCTTTCCGCTGGTCCCGGGACACGAGATCGCCGGCCGCATCGCCGNNCGGGTGGGCGACCGGGTGGCGGTGGGCTGGTTCGGCGGTAGTTGCGGTGTCTGCACCCCGTGCCGCCAGGGCGACTTCGTCGTCTGCCGGAACATCAAGGTCCCCGGATGGGCCTACGACGG
>NZ_MWIG01001195.1:0-1042 GCF_002156145.1 Streptomyces sp. NRRL B-24572
GTAGAGCAGATAGGCGGCGCGGTGCAGCGCGACCGCCGTCTTCCCCGTCCCGGGCCCGCCCTCGACGTACGTGACGGAGGCGGCGGGCGCACGGATGACCAGGTCCTGCTCGGCCTGGATGCTGGACACGATGTCCCGCATGGTGTGGCTGCGGGCCTGGCCGAGGGCGGCCATCAGGGCGCCGTCGCCGATCACGGGCAGCTCGCGCCCGTCGAGGGTGGCGCGGAGCTCGGGACGCATGAGGTCGTCCTCGACGCCGAGGACCTGGCGGCCCTTGGAACGGATGACGCGCCGGCGCACGACGCGACCGGGGTCGACGGGGGTGGACCGGTAGAAGGGCGCGGCGGCGGGCGCGCGCCAGTCGATCACGAGGGGCGCGTAGTCGGAGTCGAGAACGCCGATCCGCCCGATGTGGAGGGTCTCGCCGATCTCGGCGGTGTTGTCGGGGCGTACGGCGTCCTCGGCGGGCTCGACGGAGGTGTAGGCGCCGTCGGGGCCCTTCTTCCCGTCCTTCCCGTACAGCAGATCGATCCGACCGAAGAGGAAGTCCTCGAACTCGTTGTTGAGCCGGTTGAGGTGGATGCCGGCCCGGAAGACCTGGGCGTCCCGCTCGGCGAGGGCGCCGGGCGTGCCGACCTGGCCCCGCTGGGCGGCGTCGTTCATCAGGAACTCCGCTTCGTGGATCTTCTCCTCCAGTCGGCGGTAGACCTGATCCAGATGTTCCTGCTCGACACCGATCTCACGGTCTCTGACCGTGTCCACGGCTTCCTGCGCGGCCACCTAAGGCCCCCTTCTCACGTGCACTGGGCAGCCGTCGAGCGTACGCCACGACAACACCGCCGAGATCGGCGAGACCCTCCACATCGGGCGGATCGGCGTTCTCGACTCCGACTACGCGCCCCTCGTGATCGACTGGCGCGCGCCCGCCGCCGCGCCCTTCTACCGGTCCACCCCCGTCGACCCCGGTCGCGTCGTGCGCCGGCGCGTCATCCGTTCCAAGGGCCGCCAGGTCCTCGGCGTCGAGGACGACCTCATGCGTCCC
>NZ_MWIG01001196.1:0-1100 GCF_002156145.1 Streptomyces sp. NRRL B-24572
GGTGACGCTGCTCGGCGCGCTCGCCGAACTCCCGCCCCGGGCACGGGCGATGGTCGTGCTGCGCTACTGGGAGGACCAGAGCGTGGCCTCCGTGGCGGCCCTGCTGCGGTGCAGCGAGGCCACCGTCAAGAGCCAGTGCTCCCGTTCGCTCGCCCGACTCCGCGTACGCCTGGCCGATGCCGGGCTCTCGATCACGGAAAGCTGAGGTCCACCGTGGAGAACAACGACGACATGGTGCTGCTGCGCGACGCCATGGGCCGGACGGCGGACGGTCTGCCGCCGCTGCCCGATCTCGTACCGCTCGCGGTGCGCGAGGGGCGCAGGCGCCGGGCCCGGGCCCGGCTCGCGGTCGGTACGGCCGCCCTCGCCGTGGTCACGGCGGGTGCCCTCGGCCTCATGCTGCTGCCGGGGACCGATTCCGATGTCCCGATGCCCGCCGCCCCTACCGTCCGCGAGACGCGGCTGACGGGAGCCGACTGGATCCGCCGCGAGAGCTACCAGAGGGACATGGCCCTGGTACTGAAGGAGCAGCTGCCGCCGAAGGTCACCCGCGTCCGGCCGGTGGGCGACGGCGGCGACCCGGTGAGCGAGTACCTGATCGAGGCGGGCGGCAAGAGCTTCCGCATGGTCGTGTCGGTGCGGCGGCACGTGAACGACGGGATCAGGCCGGACCCGCACGCCGACCTGGACATCGGAGAGCTGAAGCCCGGGCCGGTCAGCACCTGGGGCGGCAGGGTGTTCGTGAGGTACACGTACAAAGAAGGCACCGTCAGCCTCATCGTGTACGGCGGGAAGAACGCGAAGGCGCCGGTGACGGCGACCGATCTGTCCGCCGTCACCAAGCATTGGCGCTTCCCGTCGCTGGTGGAGCAGGCGTACGTGTTCCAGATGGAGGCGAACGACCCGCCGCTCGACCCGGGCGACCCGCCCCCGGCGGGCCCCGACGGACCTACCGCCGTCGCGGGCCTTCAGCGGGCCCGGTAGACCAGCCGGCCGTCGATGACCGTCGCCACGCAGGTCGACGCGCCCCGGCGGACCGGCCCGCTTCGCCGTCTTCGACGTCCCCGACCCGGCCACCCTGGTCCGCCGGGGCGCGTCGA
>NZ_MWIG01001197.1:0-870 GCF_002156145.1 Streptomyces sp. NRRL B-24572
CGCGGTCGCCGGATCCGGCGCGAGCCGCTCGTCGCCCTCCTGCGCCGTCCCGCCGAGCACCAGCCGGTCCTCGTGCGGGAAGTAGTACGTGGTCTCGCCCGCCGACTCGTCCGCCGCCGCGAACCACTCCCCGATCCCCGGGTTCTCCACCAGGACCAACTGCCCCCGCACCGGCCGCAGTCCGCGATCGGGTACGAGCTCCCGCGCCGCGAGCCCCGTGCAGTCGACCACCACCCGCGCCTGCGTCGTCGCCTCCTCGAAGTCGCCGATCTCGTGCCGTTCGAAGATCCCGCCCATGGCCTCGAAACGGTCCCGCAGGAAGGTCAGATGGACCGGCATGTCGATCAGCGGCAGGCGCGCCGCGAGCCCCGTGCGGTACGGCCCCGGAACCTCCTCCGGCGGCAACTGCCGCAGCCCCTCGACCTCCTCGGCCCACGGACCGAGACTTCCGAGCTCCGTGCCCGCGTGGGCCCCGGCCACCCACCGGACACCGGTCCGCTCCGGATCGACGGCCAGCTCCTCGTACACCCGCAGGGAGTTCAGGGCCCAGGCGCCGACCTCGGCCGCCGGTTCGATCCGGTACGGCCACCACAGGGCGCCCGCCACCGCCGAGGTCGTCGCCCGCGGGTCGTCCCGGGACCAGATCCGTACCCGACGCCCGCGCTCCGCAAGCCGCGTCGCCGTCGCCAGGCCGACGACCCCGCCCCCCACCACGATCACGTCGTTCTTCATGCCCGGGACCGTACCGGGACCATGACATTTCCGGGACGGTGCGGCCACGGAAGGCGGAAACACTGGAGTCATGCCGGTTCCGTACACGACCCTCGACCTCGCCCCCGCCGCCCCGTCCGGCGGCGGGGGCGAGGTCGA
>NZ_MWIG01001198.1:0-548 GCF_002156145.1 Streptomyces sp. NRRL B-24572
GGACCGGGCGGACCGGGCGGCCACGGCGCCGTCGGCCGTTTCGGCGTCGGTTTCGCCGCCGTCCTCGCCGTCTCCGACGAGCCCGCCGTCCTGGGCCGGCACGGCGGCGTCCGCTGGTCCCTGGCCGAGGCGCGCGAGCTGGCCGCCGAGGCCGCCCGGTACAGCCCGGGCCTCGGCGACGAACTGCGCCGCCGTGACGGCCACGTACCGCTCCTGCGCCTTCCGCTGCCCGCCGAGGGCACCGCGCCCGACGGATACGACACCGTCGTCGTCCTCCCGCTGCGGGACGCCGCCGCCGAGGACCTGGCCGAGCGGCTCCTCGCCTCCGTGGACGACGCCCTGCTCCTCACTCTTCCGGGTATCGCCGAGATCGTCGTGGAGACGGCGGAGGGCGTACGGACCCTCCGCCGTTCCGAGGACGAGGGATACGTCCGCATCGACGACTCCGGCGACAGCGCCACCGGCACCCACCGCTGGCGGACCGTCACCCACGGCGGCCCCCTCGACCCCGCCCTCCTGAAGGACCGCCCGGTCGAGGAGCGCCTCCG
>NZ_MWIG01001199.1:0-757 GCF_002156145.1 Streptomyces sp. NRRL B-24572
GGGCGTGGGGCGAACTCCACGGGCAGGGCCGTGAGGTGCCGGGCCCAGGTGGAGGAACGCCAGCTGAGGCTCTCCTCGGGGACGGACAGGGCGACGTCGGGAAGCCGGGTGAGCAGGATGTCGATGCNNCTCGACCGCCTCCGGCAGGGTCATCTGGCCGCCCGCGAGGGAACCGCGGAACCGGGGGTCGGTGACGACCATGCGCAGGACGTTGGACATGAGGTTGGCGGTCGTCTCGTAGCCGGCGAGCAGGATCAGCCGCAGGTGGTGCTGGACCTCCTCGTCGTTAAGGCCCGCGGGGTGGGCGAGCAGCGCGGAGGCGATGTCCTGGCCCGGTCGGCTGTGCTTCTCGACGACGAGCTGTTCGAGGCACTCCAGGACGTAGGCGTTGCTGGCGAGCGAGGTCTCGGTGGCCTTGAACAGGTCGCGGGCGGCGTGCACCAGCTTGGGGGCGGACTCGTCCGACATCCCGAGCAGATGGGTCAGGGTGAGCATGGGCAGGTGCTCGGCGAACTGCTCCACCAGCTCCGCCTCGCCGCTCTCGCAGAACGTGTCGATCAGCTCGTGCGCGAAGCGGGTGATGAGGCGCCGCAGGCCGCGGTGGTCGAACTGACCGAGGCCGGCCGTGACCGCGCCGCGCAGCCGCTGGTGTTCCTCGCCGTCCGCGCAGACGCAGTCGGGACGCCAGCCGATCATCGGGACGAGCGGGGAGGTGGCGGCGTCGATCTCCCCGCTGCGCCAGCCGTGCCAGACCCGC
>NZ_MWIG01000012.1:0-16618 GCF_002156145.1 Streptomyces sp. NRRL B-24572
CGGCGACGTCACCGAGGACGGCGTCCTGGAAGCGGCGAACACCGATCGCGCGCACGCCTTCCTCGCGCTGACCAGCTCCGACACCACCAACCTGGAAGCGGCGCTCTCCGCACGTACCCTCAAGTCCGACCTGCGGGTCGCCCTACGGCTGTACGACGACGACTTCGCCACCGCCGTCTACCGCACCCTGCGCACCGCGCATCCCGATGCCCTCACCCGCAGTCGCAGCGTCTCCCACCTCGCCGCGCCCGCCTTCGCCGGCGCCATGATGGGCCGCCAGGTCCTCGGCGCCATACCCGTCGAACGCAAGGTCCTCCTCTTCGCCGCCCTCCCCGTCGTCGGCCACCCGCAGCTCGAAGGCCGCACCGTCTCCGAGGCCTTCCGCCCCGGCGCCTGGCGCATCCTCGCTCTCGACACCGCGGCCCCGACGGCCCGCCGCCCCGACCTCGCCACCGCCCACCAGGACGGCGACCACGCCCAGCTCCTGTGGGACCTCCACCCCGGCTACGTCCTGCGCCCCGAGGACCGCGTCGTCATCGCCGCCACCCGCCGCGGCCTCGCCGAACTCCTGAATACCCGACCGGCAGCACGCGCTGCCGAGCGATGACTCCGATCTCCTGCGTCAGAGCCCAACCCATTGCCGTAAGAGTCACTGCCGTGCCCCGGCAACGTAACGGCACGGCGGGTGCGCGCTAGAGACCTGCCGGCATCCCGTTAAGAACATGTAAGGTTCCCTGCGGTGTGCCGGGAAGTCTGGTCGGCGAATTCGAGAGAGCTCTCTTTGCCGATCGGGGGAACGCCGCCATGGTGCGCAGTGCCGTCGTCGGCCTCGCGCTGATCATCTCGGCGCAGGTCTCCGGATTCGCCGCTGGCTCAGCCCTGTTCCTCTCCCCCATCGGCGGAGCAGCGTTCATCAGAACCAACTTCGACCGCCAGGAGAAGCTGGTCGCGACCTGCGTCCGGCCGAACGGGTTCGCCTCGGCCGTCTGCGACCTGGCAGAGCCCGGCCCCCGCGTGTCGGCGGAGTCCCCCGCCGCGGCTACCCGTCTGACGGGACGACTCATCGGAGGATCGTGAACGACTGGCAGAGCTGGGCGGCGATCGCCGTCTTCACCGGCACGTACGCGCTGATCATCAGCGAGAAGGTCCACCGGGTCGCGGCCGCCCTGGGCGGCGCCGGCCTGATGCTCGCGATCGGGGCGACCGACGACAAGTCCGCCTTCTTCTCGGAGCACAGCGGCATCGACTGGAACGTCATCTTCCTGCTCATGGGCATGATGATGATCGTCGGCGTCCTGAAGAGGACCGGCATGTTCGAGTACCTGGCCATCTGGTCGGTGAAGAGGGCCAGGGCCAAGCCTTTCCGGGTGATGACCATGCTGGTGGTCATCACCGCGGTCGCCTCGGCGCTCCTCGACAACGTCACGACCGTGCTGCTCGTCGCTCCCGTCACCCTGCTGGTGTGCGAACGGCTCGCGCTGCCGGTCGCGCCGTTCCTCATCGCGGAGGTGCTGGCCTCGAACATCGGCGGCACGGCCACCCTCGTCGGCGATCCGCCGAACATCATCATCGCCAGCCGGGCCGGGCTGACCTTCAACGACTTCCTCGTCCACCTCGCGCCCCTGTCGGCCCTCCTGGTACTGGTTCTCATCGCCCTGTGCCGCTTCCTGTTCCGGAAGTCCTTCACGTACGACGAGGACCGCGCCGCCGAGGTGATGGCGCTGGAGGAACGCGAGGCCATCCGCGACCCCCGCCTCCTGGTGCAGGGTCTGATCGTGCTCGCCTTGGTCGTCGCCGGTTTCGTACTGCACCCGGTCCTCCATTACGCGCCCAGCATCGTGGCCCTCCTCGGCGCGGGCCTGCTCGTCGCCCTGTCCAGCGCGGAGACCGGCGAGGTGCTCGGCGAGGTCGAGTGGCCCACGCTCGCCTTCTTCGCCGGTCTGTTCATCATGATCGGCGGCCTCATCGAGACGGGAGTCATCGGCGAGGTGTCCACGGCCCTCGCCGGCGCCATCGGCGACAACGAGCTCGGCGGGTCCATGCTGATGCTGGGGGCCTCCGGCGTGCTCTCCGGCATCGTCGACAACATCCCGTACGTCGCGACCATGGCCCCCATCACCAGTGACCTGGTCGAGGCGATGGGCGGCTCCAGCGACCACGTCATGTGGTGGGCCCTCGCCCTGGGCGCGGACCTCGGCGGCAACGCCACCGCCATCGGCGCCTCCGCCAACGTCGTCGTCCTCGGCATCGCGGAACGCAACCGCACACCCATCTCCTTCTGGCAGTTCACCAAGTACGGACTCGTCGTGACCGCCGCCACCATGGCCGTCTCCGCCGCGTACGTATGGCTCCGCTACTTCGCACTCACCTGACCCATCACGACGCCCGAAGCACGGTCCGTGTGTTTCCCGTCAAGGTCATCGCCTGACCGGCGGACATGGACGATGCTGCCCTCAGGGACCAACCCGCACCCACAAGGAGCCCACCGTGCGCGCACGCGACCTGGCCGTCGAATACGAATCGGTGAGCGTCGACAGCGACGCCCTCGACGCGGCCAGGCTGATGGCCGAGCACCGACTCCCCGGGCTCCTGGTCCTGGGCGAGGACGGTGAACCCGAAGCGATCCTGCCCGGTTCCCAGATGGTGAAGATGCTGGTGCCCGAGTACGTCATCGAGGACCCGACGCTCGCGGCCGTCGTCGACGAGCGGCACGCAGACCGCCTCTGCCAAGCCCTGGCCGGACGGCGCGTACGCGACTGCCTGCCCACCGACGCGACCCCACCGCCCCTCGCCGACCCGGACGACACCGCCCTGGAAGTCGCGGCACTCATGGCGCGCGTCCGCAGCCCACTCGTCGCCGTGGCCGAGAAGACCGGCCACGGCACCCACCTCATCGGCGTGATCACCGCCTCCCACCTGCTCCACGAGCTCCTCCGCGCTGCGGGCGAAGACCGAGCGGGCGGTGGCTGAAGCCTCTGCGCCCCGGAATCAGGGCATGCCTTGAAGTGCTCCCGTGCCGCAAGGGCCGCTCCGCGAGGAGGTGCCGCGTGTCGGCCTGCTCGAGCCAAGGCCTTGCGTTCACAAGCCAGTTCCCGGCGCACCCTGTCTCTCGGTCACGCACTCGCGTCCCACCCCCGCCGCCGGCGACCGACGACGCCGCCGACGACGACGGGGAACGGATGCTGCTTGCGTGCACCGCGTCCGGGCCGGACGCCCTACCGAGATGCCCTGGCTTTTCACCGGAGACTTCACGCAACCCGTGTCCGTGGGACGGTGGCGGTGCGCATCTGCGCTCGCCCGTGGCAACACCTGCATCTCCAGGGTCACTACGCCGACGCGTACGACAGCTCGTGCACTGCATGCTCGTCGTATCGCGTGAATCCGCCGGCGACACAGATCAGCCGAGGCGCACTCCAGAGGATGCCGGCGGCTGCCGCCGAGCCAAGCCGCTCGCGGACCAGGGCCTCGAACTCTTCGCGGTGGTCCATCAGCCACGCCATGTAGAAGAGCCCCTGCGACAGCACACCGGGATCGGTCGCCCGCTTGTACTCGACGATGACCGGCGCGCCGTTCTCGTCCAGCCCGAGCGAGCCGATGCGCCCACCGTGCACGGGGCCCGTGCTGTACTCGGTGGCCAGGAAGCGGACCCCGAGCATGAGCTCCATCGCGCTCTCGACGAGCGCCTGCACATCGGCCTCAGCCAGCCACGGCGCCACCTCGGTCACACCGTTCGTCGTGTTGAACAGTTTCAGGACCAGCCCCCCTTCGGTGATCGCCAAGCGACAACGGCAAGACAGCCACGAGTATTTTCGGACGGCCGTCCACCGACGGCCCGTAAGGCCCGCCGTCCGATCCTCTACTGCGGCAAACGTGGCGCAGGATGCCGAAGAGATTTGCCCGGCCGCATTCGGTTCACTGTTGGGGATAGCCGTCCGGAACAACGAGGAGAAGCTGTCGAGGCAGGCGTCTGCGGCTCGCCCTGAACCCCGCTGGCCTCCACGTCGGCCACGGCACCCCGCTGGAACCCGACCAGGTCCGCCGCTGGGCCGATCGGGAGGACGGTCCGGTGGTGCTGGCCTTCAACGTCCTCAGCGACCTCGGCTGCGACACCGCCAAGCAGTACGGCCTCGCCTTCGACCTGCCCGACGACCTCGCCGCCGCCTACACCTCCTTCGGCATCGACCTGGACCGCTCGAACGCCGGCCACCCGCGCACCCTGCCCGTGCCGGCGACCTACGTCATCGACCGCGACGGCACGATCCGCTGGGCCTTCGTGAACACCGACTACACCACCCGCGCCGAGCCGGCCGACGTTCTGGCCGCGCTCGACCGGCTGGTCTGAGAGACGGCGGCCGAGGGCCGGTGCGGTGGACGCGCCCCTCCGGGCGCCGTCCACCGCACCGGTCCGATAGAGCCATGGCCACCGCCTGGCCGGGCGAAGCGACCTCGGCCACGAGACGGCGTTCCCGTCACGCCGTCGCACCGTCGCCTCGCCGCGAGCCCCGGGAGCGACGTTCAGCCGGGCCGCACGAACGCTGACCGTTCCCTCTCCACCCGCAGGCGGATGACGCACTCGGCCACGTGGTCGTTGACGAGCCCCATGGCCTGCATGAACGCGAAGACGGTGGTGGGTCCGACGAACTTCCAGCCCCGTTTCTTCAAGTCCTTGGACAGGGCGACCGAAGCCGGCGAAGCCGAGACCGTCTGCGGCGGGTCGACCTCGCCCGGTCCCGGTTCGCCGCGCCAGAAGAAGGCAGCCAGTGAACCTTCACGAGCGGCCAGATCGACCGCTCGGCGGGCGTTGTTGATGACGGCCTCGATCTTGCCCCGATGGCGGACGATCCCCGGATCCTGGAGGAGCCGTTCCACATCGGTCTCGGTGAACTCCGCGACCAGGTGAAAGTCGAAGCCGACGAACGCCTTCCGGAAGTTCTCCCGCTTGGCCAGGATGGTGCGCCAGCTGAGCCCCGACTGGAAGCCCTCCAGGCTGATCTTCTCGAACAGCCGCCGGTCGTCGACGACGGGACAGCCCCACTCGTTGTCGTGGTAGTCCAGGAACTCGGGAGCGCCGCCGGCCCACCCGCATCGCGGTTCGCCGTCTGGGGCGATAAAGACAGCCATGGATCAGGCCGTCAGGAAGGCGAGCCGGGGATCGGTGGTGTTCGGCGCGATCTCGATGATCTCGACCGAGACCACTTCGTGGGCGACGAACGGATCCGCCGCGACCCGGTCCCGCAGCTCGTCGAGGGTCGTACGGTGGGCCAGCACGGCACCGCCCTGGCCGGGCTGAAGGCTTCCGACCAGCAGAAAGACTCCGTCCTCCACGCCTTGCCGGATCCACTTCTGATGTTCCGCCATGTGATCAGGGGCCTGGCTCTTGTTGGCCGCGAAGCGGAGCAGGACGACGAACACGGAAATCTCCTTCGACTACTGGACGGTGGAAGTGGTCGGGTTCAGTGAGCGGCGCGCGGCGTCGGACCGTGTGCGAGGCGCTCGTCGAGCCAGGCGTGAAGGCGGTCGACCTCCCGCCGCACGAACTCGCCGTCGCGGAAGGCGTTGGACAGGGTCGCCACGCCCTGGCTGAAGGCCAGCACGTGCATCGCGAGATCGTCGGCCTCGGCGGCGAAGCCGAGCTCCTCGAACTGTGCCCGGAGCCACGTCCGGAACAGGTCGAAGACGGCAACGGCCTGGGGCCGTGCGGGATGACCGAGTTTGGCGAGCTCGTTCGTCAGAGTCCCCACCGGGCAGCCGAAGTTCTGGATGTCCGCGCCGTTGGTGACGACGATTTCCACGAACCGCCGCACCCGCTCCGCGGGACCCCGTTCATCCCGATCCCACTCCGCGAGCATCGCGCGCGTGCTCTGGAGCCGGGCCTCGATGACCGCGCCGAGGATCTCGTCCTTGCTCTTGAAGTGGTGGTAGAAGTTGCCCCGCGAGATGCCCACCGTCTCGGCGATCGTCGCGAACGACGTGTGCTCGAAACCCTTCACGTAGAAAAGCCGGTTCGCAGCATCGACGATCTGCGCCCGCGTACCCGCGCCCTCAGCCACCACGTGCCCCACAGCCCTCGCCCTTGGCTAGGACGGGCGTCCTAACTCTTGGCTCGAGTATAGGACAAGCGTCCTAGCGCTTCAGTGCGTTTCGCGATCGCAGCCGACGGCTTCGGCGTGCGTCCGGGACGAGTTGCAGTGGATGCCGCATTCCGATGGTTCGGCGCGCCGGCGGGATGTAGCGTCGTGATCATGGAATTACTGACTGGATCCACCACCGATCAGGCGCCGGCGAACCCGGCCGCCACCGATGACATGCTGGCCACTCAGCCGGTGGGCTACTGGTGCGGCCTGACCCAGACGGCCGTCACCCGGCATCTGCGGGACGCCATGGCCAGGATCGACGTCACGCAGCCGCAGTACTGGGTACTCAACCGCGTGAACGGCGGTCCTGCGGCGCCGAGTCGCGAGGAGGTCGTCGCGCAGCTGACGCATCTCGCCGACGGGCCGCACGAGATCGGCAGGGTCGTCGACCAGCTGCTCCACCGCGCATGGCTCCGGATCGACGACGGGCAGCGCCTGCACCTCACGGATGCCGGGGAGGCCGCCAGAGTACGGCTCCGTGAGCTGGCGACCGAGGTACGCGCCGTGGTCCACCAGGGCATCAGCGACGAGGAGTACGTGGCCGCGCTCAAGGTGCTGCGCAGGATGGTGGCCAACGTCGAGGGCCACGGGGGCCCTGACGATCCGGCCTGATTCCGCTCGGGGGCGTCGGCGGCGCGCACCCGTCGTACCGATGTCAGGTGCGAGCGAGCGCCGCAGCGCCGAAGGAGACGTCGAACCGGTCGCACCAGATGCTGACGCTCGGGTACGCCGACCAGTCGAAGTCCGAGGGCAGCGGGTAGTTCTGGTCGCCCTTGTTGCCCTTCAACCGGGCGAGGTTCACGTGTTTCCCGTCGTCGAAGACGCCCCAGCCCGCCTTGCCCTCCTTCACGGGCGCGTCGCTCAGCCAAACGCGTAGGTCCGGGCCATTGCTCGTGTCCAGTCCTTCGAGCCGGAGCGTGTGGGTGCCGTCGGCGAGCCGGATGATCTTCGCCCTGCCGGTCGTGGCGTGCTCGTGACTGACGAAGACGCCCTGCGCGACGGTGACCGGGCCGGGGGGCGTGGGAGTGACCGACGCGGAGGAAAGCCCACTGGCCGCAGGTTCGCTCGGAGTCGCACCCGCGGAAGGCAGCGCCTCGTTCACCGTCTCGTCCACCCACAGTGCCCAGGGCTTGAACCACAGCAACCCGGCCACCGCCACCGCCAAACCCGCGACGGCCACCGCGGCCCACCGCTGCTTCCTCGTGACGCGCTCCACGAGGCCCCCTTTCACATCTCTGCTCGCCTTCATCCGCCATCCAAGACGACCTGCCCCCCGTCAGACAGCCCCGTCCCGATGACGAAATGCTTACGTCATCGGGCCGGGACATGGCCGCCCGCTCAGAGCGTGCGGAGCCTGGTGGTGAAGACGTGGTCGGCGATCTTGTCGCCGAGGGTGAGGCCGTCCTCAGCGTCCCAGGGGAAGTGGACGCCGAGCCAGATCCTGCTGTTGGCGTCCTCGCGGGCGGCGGCGCTGAAGCTGGTGAAGTGGCGGGACTTGACCGGGGAGCGGGGTTCGTCGGTGGTCATGTCGAAGGCGATGCCGTCCGAGCCGAAGTAGCGTTTCATGATGCCCGCCCAGGCCGCTCCGAACGTGGCGTGGCCCGATGCCCACGCCGGGAAGCAAGGCGCCACGTTCACCCCGGCCGGATTCTTCAAGAGCGGCTTCCACTCCGGGTCGAGCCCGCCTTCCCTGATCGCCGAGACGGGGCGCCACAGATCGATGGGCGTCAGGAACTTCACGTCACGGACGGCGATGCCGGCGTCGGCCATCGCGATCGACACGAGGGCGAACAACTTCGCGTTCTCGTACGTGGTCAGCCCGCGCGTGGTCGCGATTTCCCGGGTGGCCTGGAGGAGCTGGCCGGGCGGCTTGTAGGTGCCGTCGTTGTCGTTGGCCCAGAACCAGGCGGCCGCCTCCTGGTCGGGGCTGCGGTTGATCACCGGGGTCTTCGCGGTCGGCTTGTCGGCGCCGGCCGATCGGGCCGCCTCCACCTGGGCCTTGTAGGCGTCGCTCGCGAGGAGTTGGTCGTACGTGCCGTACAGGCCGGGCGTCGGCGGCCGGAACTGCGAGCCGGAGGTGAGGGCGAAGGGTTTGACCAGGCCCCAGTACGGCGTGACGGCCTGGCTCGCCTGGGCGCAGTTGGGGTCCCGCATGTCCGGATAGCTCGTCGGCCGCCAGGCCCCCGGCGCGGAGTCGCCGACATAGACGCGGTCGTCGTCCGAGCCGTCGCCGTTCCGGGCATCCATCATCTGGGTCACCATCTTGCCGACGACGGTGGCGTCGAGGAGGTCGAACTCGGTGGGCTCTGTGCCGAACCGCTCGCGGAAGCGGGCGTCGAGGTAGGCCGTCTGGTTCTTCCCGTACAGCTTGAGAAGGATGTTGTAGGCCGTACGCCCGACGACCCGCTCCTCCTCGTCGGGGCCTTCGATCCAGCCGGCGTACTTCTCGGCGTGGATGTACGGCTCCGAGGTGATCCTGCCCTTCCACTTGAGCTGGTAGGAGCTCTCGGCGTCGTAGATCGCGGCGTTCAGCATGGCCGCGGCGCGCGCCATCGGGCCGGGGCCGCCGCCCTCGCGCCGGACCACGTTCAGCAGGACGTCGTTCCAGTAGTGGACGGGGTCCTTGATCGTCTGCGGCGGCAGGGCCGCCTGCGCGGGCTGTGGGGAGACGGTCAGAAGCGTCCCGGTCGTGGCGAGGACGGCGGCGACCGCCAGGGCTCTGAGCCGGTTGCGCGGAGTGGGCGTCATGACGGTGCTCCTTGTGATCACGTCGGCTGATCACCACACGTCTGGTGGCGGGCGAGATCATGGCGTGTGCCGTAGGCGGACTTGGTCCGTACCGGCGCGGAATGGCCGACCCCGCGCACGTAGATGACCGAAAGGCCAATGCCCCGCCGGCACGAAGGACGCCTCACGGACGGAAGCCCGGCTGGGCCCCGGCCCGGTCCGGGGCCCCTCCACTCACCAGCCGTAGGAGCGCCGCCTCCCCAACGGGAACTCCCTGAAGAACCCTTGACCCTGGGGAGAATCGACCACGCAAAACGGCGTCATCCTGAAAGCCCCGGAAACGGGCAAAGTCGCAGGTCAGCACGACTCATACGGCTACCTGCGCAGGTCAGCGCGCCGAGGACGACCACTTCAAGAAGATCCCCTCGTGGCCGACTGACTCCTTGCTCCAGGCGTCGATCGCGGAACCAACGAGGACTCAGCCATGCAGCCTCATATGCGGCAACGACCTCCTGACGGAGCCATGACGATCACCGCTGGGCGATATATAGCACGCAATCCCCGGTTTCCGAAACCGGGGATTCGTTCGGAAAATCAGCTCTCCCAGCACGGTTCTGTCAGCCACGCTTCGAAAGCCATAGCTCCCCTCATGCGTCTTCATCACATCCATGCCGACACCTCGCTCCCAGCCACGAAGCAACCGCGCACGTGCCCTGCCGAAGCCCTGAACGCCCCTCCCGTACTGGGCGCTTCGCGCCTTACCCAGAGGTGTGTATCCCGATTGCCTCCATGCGCGGGGCATTTCAGAACAGGTTGTTCTCCGTGCGCGAATCCATAGGTTTTCCGCTGGACTTCTCCACCGTTGCTCTTATGGTCGTCGTTCCGGCACTCGCCTGACCAAGGGAGCTGATCGATCCTGCTCATGACCTCACCTCATCCCGTCGGCGCGCCGCGCCACAAGGAACTCATGTCTTCCCGGAAATCCATTCAGACCGGACGAGACGCTCTCCCCGACCTGGTCACCGGCAAGTGGCTCACGACCGACGAGCTCTCGGGCACACTGAACGTCGATCCCTCCACCCTCCGTCGTTGGCTCTCGGCCCGCCCTCCGCAGGGGCCGCCCTTCGTGCCCGTGTCTGATCGCGTCACCCTCTATGGAGCAGGCGGTCCGAGACGGCCTGATAAAGGTCAACCCGGCCCGGGTCAGCGGCTGGCAGCGGCAGTACCAGCAGGTCGAGGACGAGCTGAACGGTCCTCGCGCGCTGGCCCTTCCCGACCGGGAGGCTCTGCAGGCCCTTACCAAGGCCCTGGTCGCCCGCTCGCACGGCCAGTACCAGGGCCTGGGGCGACGTGGTCACCTTCGCCTCCTCTACAGCAGCGCGGATCGGTGAGGTTTCGGGCGTCCGCGTCCGGGACATCGACACCGGCAACTGGATCTGGACCGTCCGCCGGCAGACCACCCCCGCCCGAGGTGGGCTTGTCGACAAGGCCACCGAGGGCAAGCGCGCCCGCGAGGTGCCCCTCATCGAAGAAGTCCGGCCGATGGTCGCCCAGCGCCTGCTCGCGGCCGGTGACAACCCGGACGCCCGCGTCTTCTTCGGTCCTCGCGGCGGACGCATCTCCACGGCCGTCCTGCGTGACGCCACGCACTGGGGCGAGGTCGTGAGCCGGCTCGGCTTCGAGCACCTTCGACGACACGACCTGCGCCACACCGGGCTGACGTGGTTCGCGGACGCCGGGGTCCCCCTTCACGTCCTGCGCAAGATCGCCGGGCACGGCTCACTGACCACCACCCAGCGCTACCTGCACCCCGACGCCGGCCAGATCACCGCAGCCGGTGCGGCCCTCTCCGCGCACCTCATGGTGCTCCGTGCACCTCGTTCGCTGCCTGCCACGGCAGTTGTCGCCGTCTGCCCCCCGCTGACCGCCCTGGTCCCCAACTGGTCCCCAAAAACGATCAAGGGGCCGTTCCAGATTGCTCTGAAACGGCCCCTGATCTGCGACTCTTACGAGTCGGGACGACAGGATTTGAACCTGCGACCCCTTGACCCCCAGTCAAGTGCGCTACCAAGCTGCGCCACGTCCCGATGCGCGTCTCCGCGGGGTTTCTCCCGCGTCGCCGTGCAGGGAAAACATTACCTCACTCCGGAGGGTGGGATGACGCACCCGCTGTCACTTGTCCGAGGTGAGGAGGTCGGCGCCGCAGGTGGCGGCCAGGGCGGTGGCTTCGGCGAGGGTGGTGGCGGAGCCGGTGGCGTGGGCGAGGTCGAGGCGGGCGCGGGCTTCCTCGTAGCGGGACGGCGACGCTGCGAGGTGTTCGACGGCCTGTGCGAGGAGCTGCTGGGACTCGGCCGGGTCGGCGAAGAGGGCGAGGCAGCGGAGGGCTTCGCCGAGGGCGGTGTGCGTGCCGAGGCGTTCGGCGTGGGCGTGGGCCTCGCGGGCGATCCCGGCCGCGCGGTCCGGATCGGTGGGTGCGAGGGCGCGGGCGAGGTCGAGCGGCCAGGGGGCCCAGACGATGTGGTGGCGGCCGCGGACGGTCAGGGCCTCGGCCGCGCCCTCCAGGGTGGAGACGGCCTCCTCGGTACGGCCTTCGGCGAGCAGGAGCCGGCCGAGGACGCTGGGGCCGTCGGGCAGCACGATCGCGCCCGGCCAGGGCGGGCCGAAGGAGTACCGGTCGGCGACGGAGCGTGCCTCGGCGGTACGGCCCCGGGCGACGAGCGTGTCGACGAGCAGGCAGGCGGTGTCCCAGTGGACGGGCAGGCCGTCGCCGACCCGGTCGGCGAGCCGGAGGCCCTCCTCCAGGTGGTGCTGGGCGCGGGGCAGGTCGCCGCGGCGCCGGTGGACCAGGCCCAGGAGGGTGTGGGCGAAGGCGAGGTGGACGCCGCTCCAGCCGGAGATCTCGAAGGCGCGGACCGCCTCGGCGAAGAGGGCCTCGGCCCGGTCGGGACGGTCGGCGAAGGCGTACGCGATGCCGGTGAGGGCCGGGATCTCGAAGCCCCAGACGGGGTCGGTCCAGCTGAGTCCGCGGGCGGGTACGCCGTCGACGAGGGCGAGGTCGCAGAGCCGTACGACCTCGGTGGCGGGCTCTCCGCGCATCATCGCGTCGAAGGCGCGGACGGTGATGAGCGCCCGTTCGGAGTTGTCGGCCCCGGTGAAGCCGGCGGTGAGCTCGGCGAGGCGGCGGGAGCGGTCCGGGCCGTCCATCTCGGCCGCCTGGAACCCCTCGTACATGAAGTGCGCGGCCTGGAGCCGTCGTCGGCCGGTGCCGGGCGGCGTCCGGCCGTACTCGACGGCGGCGGCCCGTGCGGCCTCCTGGAGCTCGTTGTTGTGGGCGAGGGCCTGGGTGAGCCGGAAGGTCGCGTCGATGCGCAGCTCGTCGTCGAGGCCGGGCAGTTCGAGAGCGGAGCGCAGGTGGCGGACGGTGGCGGCGGGCGCGGTGAGCAGGGAGGCGCAGCCGAGTTCGTACAGGACCCTGGCGTACGTGTCGGGGCCGGGCGGTTCGACGAGGGCCCGCTCCAGGCAGCGGCGGGCCGCGTCGGGGGCTCCGACGGCGAGGTGTTCGACGGCGGCGGCCCGCAGCCGGCTCACGACCTCCTGGTCGTCGTCGGGGTGGACTTCGAGGAGGTGGCGGGAGACGGCGGCCGGTCCGTGGCCCGCCTGGGTGAGCGCCCAGGCCGCGAGCCCGTGCATGGCGGTGCGCATCGCCGGGGGGCACGGAGCCGTACACCGCGGTCGCGATGAGCGGATGCGTGAACTCCAGCGGCGGTACGGGCACGAGCGCGAGTCCGTTCCGGCCGGTCGTCGGCGGGGCCGTCACGATCCTGGCGGCGCGGAGGCGTTCGGTGTCCTCGGCGACCTCCTTCGCGGGCCTGCCGGTGAGGGCCGCGAGGAGCTCGGGCGTGCTGTCCGTGCCGAGGATCGCCGTCGCCCAGGCGAGGCGGGTCGGGCCGGGACCGAGTTCCTCCAGGCGGGCGACGAGCCCGCCGCCGCGGGCGCCGGCGCCGAGGTCGCGGAGGAGGCCCGCGGAGCCGGCGACGGGTTCGAGCATCCGGTCGCGGGCCTTGGCGAGCAACTCGACCGTCTCGTACGGGTTGCCGGAGGTCACCGACCACAGCTCGTGGCAGAAGGGGTCGTCCGCGTGCCCGCCGAGCACGTCCCGGGCGAGTGCGGCGGTGGCCCCGGAGGTGAGGGCGTTCAGACCGAGGGTGAGGACGGCGCGGTCCGCGAGCGCGGCGAGCGTCGCGGGCGCGCCGGGGCCCTGCGGCTCCCGTACGAACGGGCGGTGGGCGAGGACGACGAGGACCGGCAGCCGGTGGTCGCGCCGGGTGCGGGTGAAGGCGTCGAGCCAGGCCAGGGATTCGGCGTCGGCCCAGTGGACGTCGTCCACGAGCAGCACCGGGGGCCGGTCCCGCAGCCGGTCCGCGAGACGGTCCAAGAGCCGGGCGAGGCCGAGCAGCACGCCCTGCGGGTCGGCGGGCGCGTCCAGGGGCGGCGGGGCGATGCCGAGGGCCGGGGCGAGGAGGTCGAAGTGGTCGCCGAAGAGGTGCCGCACCTCGTCCTCGGCGAAGCCGTCCAGGGCCGGCTGGAGCAGCTGGCGGGTGAGGTGGAAGGGGACGGAGGTGAGGGTCTCGCCGCCGCGGGCGGTGAGGACGGTGCACCGGTCCCGGGCGGTGCGGTGTATCTCGGCGAGGAGCGCGGTCTTGCCTATGCCCGGCTCGCCCCGGTAGACGAGGATGCCGCCGCGCGGGGGACCGCCCGCCGCGGCCCCTGCGACGAGTTCGTCGACGGCGTGGGCGGCCGCGGCGAGCTCCGAGCCGCGTTCGAGCAGCCCGCCCCGCCCCGGGTCGAAGACGCCCAGCGCGAACGGCGTTGCGGGCGGCGACTGTTCGGGATCCGTCGGCACCGGTGACTCACTCCCCACACACGAACTGTTGGTCATGACGCTACCGGTACCACCACCCGCGCGGACCGGAACAGCGCCGGACCGTCGAGCCTAGCGGTCGTGATCGTCCATGGGGTGACAATGGACGGGTGAACCGGACAACGGGTGACCACGGAGACGGGCGGGACGGGGCGGAAGGCGGCGCGCGGAACGGTGCGCGGGACGGCGTACGTGACGGTGCGCGGGACCCCGAGGGGGACGGCGTACGGGACGGCGCGCGCGGCAGGGATCGCGACGCGGCGGGGCGCGCCCGCAGCGCCCGGCCGCGCGACGGCCTCGGCCGTCCGCTGCCGTACGGGGCGGAGGGGGTGCCCCGGCTGCCCGAGGGCGTCGTCCGCGGGCCGGACGAGACCGTGCGCGAGGCGCAGCGGCTGCTCGACGCCGGGATGCCCTTCCACGCGCACGAGGTCTTCGAGGACGCCTGGAAGTCCGGCCCGGAGTCGGAGCGGGACCTGTGGCAGGGCCTCGCCCAGCTCGCCGTCGGCCTGACGCACGCGGCCCGCGGCAACTCGGCGGGCGGGGCCCGGCTGTTGCGCCGGGGCGCCGACCGTCTGGCGGGCGGGGGCCCGGTTCCCGGTGCGTACGGGATCGACGTCGGCGGACTCGTGGCGTGGGCGCGGGAGTTGGCCGACCGTACGGAGGGCGGGGACGGGGGCGTGCTCGACGCCGCCGCGGAGGCGCCCCGGCTACGGCCGGTCTAGTTCGCGCCGCAGTACGGACGTGTGGCTCACGGACGGGTCCTTCGCGGCCGTGAGGAGGGTGACGGTCTCCCGGGCGGCGAGGTCCCGGAGCCGGTCGAGGGCCTCGGCGGCCTCCGGGGCGTCGAGTTCGGCCTCGTAGCGGCGGCAGAACTCCTCGTACTCGCCCTCGGGGCCGTGGTACCAGCGGCGGAGTTCGGTGGACGGGGTGAGTGCCTTGGGCCACTCGTCGACGCGGGCGTCCGTCTTCTTGAGGCCGCGCGGCCAGAGCCGGTCGACGAGGACGCGCACCCCGTCGTCGGGTGACGGGTCCTCGTAGACGCGGCGGACGCGGACGGCGGGGGCGTGTGCGGCGGCCATGGCTCCAGGGTGCGGGACGGGGCGGGGTCCCACCTCCCCCGACGCGCGGCCGGGGCTCGGTCTTCGACGCGCAGGCCGGGGCTGAGCCTCGGTCTTCGACGCGCGGTGCGGGGCCGGGCTCGGTCTTCGAGGCGGAGGCCGGGGTTCAGCCTTCGACGCGCAACGCCGGGAGGAGGACGGCGTCGACGAAGGTGCGCATGGTCGAGGCGTCCGCGAACCGCTCCTCGTAGAGCCGCTCGATGCGGAGCATGCCCATGAAGCAGGGGGCGACGAAGCCGATCGCCGGGTTGTCGGCGTCGACCTCGCCGCGCTCGACCGCCCGCGCGACGACGGCGTCGATGGCCGCGACCTCGGGGGCGATGACGGTCTCACGGAGGGCGGCACGCAGGTCGGGGTGCTGGATGTAGGCCTGGGCTACGGCCTCCATCAGCTCGGCGTCCCGCTCGCGCCGGGAGGCGGAGATCCGGGCGGCCTCGCGCAGGTCGCCGGCGAGGCTGCCGGTGTCGATGCCGCCGAAGACGATGCAGCGGCGCTGGGCGAGGGCGGCGGTCACGAGCTGGGGCTTGGTGCCCCACTGCCGGTAGAGCGTGGCCTTGCCGCACTTGGTGCGGGCGGCGACGCCCTCCATGGTCACCGAGTCGTAGCCGCCCTCGCGGAGGAGGCAGAGCACGGCGTCGTAGAGCTCCGTCTCCCGCTCCGGCGTGATCTTGCTGCGACGGGCTGCGGCGGTCGCGGCCTGTGTGGACATCGATCCCTCCCGGACACCTCTGTCTCTGCACATACGAGAGTAGGGGGTGCACAATCGAGACGCAAACGTATCGAGACGCTTGCGTCTCGATGAAAACAGATCTAGGCTCACTCCGTTTGTTGCCGATTTGACGGATTAGAGGGCCGCGCGATGGCTGTCGGGATACGCGGGACACGAGGGGAGCACGACCGGGACGAGGACGCGGGGAACGCGTCCGAGCCCGAGTCGGAGCCCGAGCCGTCACCCGTACCCACGCCCCCGTCCCGGCCCGAGTCCGCGTCCGAGTCCGAGTCCGATTCCGCGCCTGCGTCCGCCAGGTCGCCGCTCCTGCGGGAGCTCCTGCTCGTCACCACGCTCTTCCTCGTCTACAAGTTCGGCCGGCTCTTCGCCAACGGCCACGAGACCCGCGCCTTCCGGAACGCCGACCGCGTCTGGGACGCCGAGCGCGCGCTCCACCTGCCGGGCGAGGGAACGATCCAGCAGCTGCTCCTGCACGGCGAACCGCTGATCCGGGCGGCGAACACCTACTACGCGGCCGTGCACTTCCCGGCCACCATCGCCTTCCTCGCCTGGCTGTACTGGCGCCGCCCCGCGCACTACCTGTGGTCGCGCCGGGTCCTGGCCCTGACCACCGGCGCCGCGCTCGCGCTGCACCTGCTGATGCCGCTCGCCCCGCCCCGGATGCTCGCCGCCTCCGGACTCGTCGACACGGCCCGCGTCTACGGCCCCTCCGTCTACGGGGCGACGCCGGAGACGGACTCGATGGCGAACCAGTTCGCGGCCATGCCCTCGCTGCACTTCGGCTGGGCCCTGATGGTCGCGATCGGCCTGATCGCCGCCACCCGGTCCCGCTGGCGGGTCCTCTGGCTGCTGCACCCGCTGCTCACCCTGCTCGTCATCGTCGGCACCGCCAACCACTACTGGTTCGCCATCGAGTCCGTCTCCGGCGTCGCCCCGTAGACGGAGGGGCCTTAGACGCGGGCCGTGTCGACGACTCCGGAGGCGGCGA
>NZ_MWIG01000120.1:0-38601 GCF_002156145.1 Streptomyces sp. NRRL B-24572
CCGGCGACGGTGCCGGCGGGGTGGCCGGCGAGCTGCTGCCAGACGCGCTCGCGGAGCGGGACTTCGGCGAGTTTCCCCTGGTCGCGGAGCCATTGCTCGACGTCGCCGAGGGCGAAGGAGGGGCTGGTCTCCGTCCCCCCGACGGGCTTGGGGAAATCGGCGTGGCGCCGGCGCCAGTTGCTGACGGCGGCCCTGCCGACGCCCGCGAGCCGGGCGATACCGGCGGCGGTGACTTCGGTCGCGCTCTCTTCGGGCACCTGTCCGACTCCCCTCGTATGCGTGTGAACACACCAACCCTACCGCCCATACGGGTTCACGGCGTGAGCGAACCCAAAACCCGTGAACGATGTTGACTCGGTTCACAGTCTCTGCTGTGATTACGTCATCGGAACACGGAGTCCCCACAGCGCCACGGAAGGTGCCACAGCCATGTCTCAGCAGCAGCAGCGCAACTGGTTCGCCCGCCACAAGGTCCTCACCGCCGCCGGCGCTGTCGTCGCGGTCGTCGTGATCGGCGCGGCGGTCGGCGGGGGCGGCGACACCGACTCCCCCCAGGCCGGCTCGAAGCAGGAGCAGTCCGCGAAGCCGGGCGGCGACAAGAAGGCCCCGGAGTCCAAGGCCCCCGAGAAGAAGGTCGCCACGATCGACGGCGACGGCGACTTCGAGGTGGGCAAGGACGTGAAGCCCGGCCTCTACAGGTCCACGGGCAACAAGGACGCGGAGTGCTACTGGGAGCGCGCCAAGAACGCCTCCGGGGACACGGACGGGATCATCGCCAACGACAACGTGACGGGCACCAGCTACGTCGAGATCAAGGCCACGGACAAGCTCTTCAAGTCCTCCGGCTGCGGCACCTGGGAGGCCGTCGACGCCAAGGCGACCGGCACCCCCAAGGGCGCGCCCAAGGGCGACGGCGGCATGTACAAGGTGGGCGTCGACATCGCCCCCGGCACGTACAAGTCCACGGGCAACAAGGACGCCGAGTGCTACTGGGAGCGCTCGAAGGACGCGAGCCACAGCACGGACACGATCCTCGCCAACGACAACGTGACGGGCACGGCCATCGTGAAGGTCACCGCCTCCGACGCCTACTTCAAGTCCTCGGGCTGTGGCGACTGGGTCAAGACGGGCTGACACGCCACGGGCTGACGCCCCAGGGGAACGGGAAAGCCCCGCCGAGGTTCTCGGCGGGGCTCCCTTTCGTCACGTCGTCCTCGTCGGGGCGGAGCGCATGCCTAGCCCTGCAGGACGAAGCGGGGTGTGTGGGTCGTGTCCGTCGGGCAGGCGAAGACGTTCATCGAGCCCCAGCGGCCGACGGTGACGTGCGTCGGGATGTTGGCGTCCATCTCCTCGGCGGTGGCGCGGTCCTCCAGCGGGATCCAGGTGCGGCTCCCGCTGTCCCACTCGCGGCTCGCGACCGTCAGGAGCAGCTCCATCGAGTGGCCGCAGTCCCCGCACTCCACGGGCGCCGGGTCCGTGGCGGCCCAGGAGGCGAATCCGCCGACCTTCCACCCCGGGGCGATGGAGAGGTCCGACTCGTACAGGAAGGAGTCCTCGTCCTGGTCCTCCTCGTCTCCCTCCCATTCCTCGATGCGGGCCTGGAGCGCCTCGGGCAGCAGGCCGAAGTCCTGGTGCTCGACCACGGTCTCGGGGTCCAGGACGCACGGCGAGGGCACGTACCCCTCCGAGCCGACGACCACCGGCTCCGGCTGATCGGCGAGCACCTCGCCGACCTCGTCCGAGCGTCGCCACCGCAGGACGACGGCGGGCTCGTGCTTCCCGTGGTGCGCGTCGAACGGGCACCACAGCAGCTGGAGCACGTCCTGGTCGGCCGGGCCGCCGAGCCCCGGCACGTCCCGCCGGTACAGCTGGGCCACCGCCATCAGCGGGATCGGGTCCTCGTCCCCCAGCCACGGGGCGTGCCGCCCGCGCTTGAAGGAGCTCAGGATCTCGCCCTCCTCCGCCGTCGGCCCCGGCTCGGCCCCGGGCGCCGGCGTCCGGCTCCACGCCTCCGCGAGGATGCGGCGCTCGGTGCGCACGTCCTCGGTCCGGTTGCCGTACCTCCGCCGGTGCGGCTCCGTGCACACGGGCCACGGCTCGTCGGCCGGCCAGAGGAACGGTCCGCCCACCGAGCTGTCCCCCACCCCGGGCGCCCCGGGCCTCGGGTGCAGCCTGGTCGCGCTCGCCCGATATGCCGCGAGCTCCGGGAACAACGTCTCGACGTCGACCGGTCGGGGCGGGGTGGTGCGGGTCATGGAACTCCTCAAACAGACTGGGCGCAACAGGTTAGTACCTGTTGCGCCCAGACCCTTCTAGTGGTGCGTCACCTCACCTCTCCCGTCACCTCACCGACGTCCGTACCCCGGCGGCGGGATTGTCCAGGAATCCGCTCAGCTGGAACCCCCTGTTGCCGAAGGCCTCGAATTCCAGCCTGATCGGGATCGGGTTGCCGCCTGCGTAGACGGGCTTCACCGAGTACTGAACGGTCTCGCCCTTCTTCACCGCGTTGTAGATGGGCGCCTCGATGAGGTCGCGCATCAGCGGGCTGTTCACCGGATCCTGGGTCAGGGTGACCAGGTTCCTGCGCGCGTACTTGCCCTTTCCGGCGCCGCCGAGGCGGCCGGCGAGGAGGTGTCCACGCGCCTCGTTGAACAGGGTTCCGTTGCCACGCCAGCCCGGCGTCCTGGTCTTGCCGGCCTCGGAGCCCTTGTCCAGCATCCTGGGCGTCACGGAGGCGTCGATGCCCGTCGGGCGTCCCATGTCGTCCAGGCCGCGGTAGCGCACCTGGCCGTCCCACCCGTACTGGTCCTGCTTCGCCTTGGCGTTGCAGTTGTGGACGAGGAGCGCCGCGTCGCCGGCCACCACGAAGTACGTGTGGAGGCCGTCGACGGTCAGGTCGTACGTGACGGCCGTGTCGACGTACATCCGCGTGCTGACGACGATGGCGGTGGAGCCGTCGGCGGTCTGCAGGCGGTCGCCGCTCTCCAGGTCCATGGCGCGCGTCCACGTGTTCGTGGAGGCGTCGTAGATCTGGTGGAGCGCCGTCGTCCGCAGTTCCTCGGTGCCGCTCTTGGTCCTGACGGTCACCGTCACGTAGTCACGGTCGTGGTTCGTGACGTGAACCTTCGTGACCGCGTGGGTCTCCTTGCCCTTCTTGCCGGGCTCGGAGGTCCGGACCTTGTCGCCGATCTTCACCTGGCTGATCGGCTTCGTGCCGCCGGAGGCGAGGACGACCGCCGTGGAGCCGGTGAAGCTGTGACAGCCTCCGGCCTTCGCGGTCGCGGCGCCGAAGACACCACCCATTCCCGCGCCGATGGCCGTGGCCTTCGCCGCGCCGGTGACGCTGCAGCCTTCCGCGCTCCTGACGCAGGAGGTGCCGTACTCGACCGCGCCCTCCGCAGCGCCCTCGGCCGCGCCCTCGGCCGCGCCGGAGACGATCTTGCCGATGGTGCCGGAGACGAGCTTGCCCGCGGCGTTGGCCGCGAACCGGCCGGCGACACCGCCGGCCGCGCCGGTCAGTGCGCCGACGCCGACCGCCAGGGCGAAGCCGCCCAGCGTCTTCGGGCCGTCGCTCATCATGTAGCCGACGCCGTTGGCCGCAGCGCCCGCGAGGGCCGCGCAGCCGATCGCGCCCGCACCGGCCGTGAGGGCGGTGCAGCCCGCCATGACGGCGATGCCGACGGCGACCGAGGCGATCGTCGAGGCGTGCTGCTTGACGAAGTTGGCCGTCGCCTTCGCCGCCTTCTTGACGGCCCGGCCGACCTTCTTGGCTGCCTTCACCACCTTCTTGGCGACGTGTTTGACCGCCTTGGCGACCTTGCGTACGGCCTGCTTGACGTGCTTGACGACCTTGTGGACGACTCGTTTCACACGGTGATACGTCCTCTTGACGTATCTCTTGACCTTTCTGACGCTGTCGGCGACGTAGTGGACCGCCCTGCGGACGGCCCGCTTCGCCCGGTGCACCACCTTCTTGACGGCCCGCTTGACGACCTTCGCCGCGCGCCTGACGACCTTGGCGGCCTGCTTGACCGTGGCAGTCGTCTTCTTCCAGGCCGACTTGACGGTGCTGCTGACCTTCTTGGTGACCTTCTTGACGGCCTTCTTCGCCCACTCGAACCAGTGGCCCGTCGGGTCGACGCCGGTCATCGGGTTGCCGTTGGCGTACGCGTACCGGTTGGCGCCGATCGAGTCCGGAAGGCCGCCGTTGGCGACGGTGTCCCGGCTGTTGAACTGGCCGGTCTGCGGCGAGTACCAGCGCGCCGCCATGTTGACCTTGGCGGTCTCGGGGTCGGTCCAGCCGGACTGGTAGCCGAGCGCACCGAGCATGCCGCTGCTCTGGAGGACCTTGCCGAACGGGCCGTACGTCGTCGAGCCCGTCAGCGCCTCGCCCGTGGCGGTGAACTGCGCCACCACGTCGTCGTGCAGGTCCGCGAAGGCCAGCACCGACGAGATCACCGTCTTCACACCGATCAGCGAACCGTCGGCGTTGCGGCTGTAGGACGTCACACCGTCCGACGCGACGTCGTTGCCGGCGCCGCTGTACTGGAAGGTGTGGACGGCGGTCCCGGTCTCGTCCTTGGCTTCGAGGACGCGGTCCATGCCGTCGTAGGTGTAGCTGCGGTCTCCTTCCTGCATCACCCGGTTGAAGGCGTCCGCCTTCACCTGTGTCGTACGGCCGCCCTCGTCCGTCATCGCGCTCATCGTGCCGCGCGAGGTGTAGGTGTAGGAGTTGTGGCCGTCGGAGGTGAGACGGTTGCGGGCGTCGTACGTGTACGTGTCGCCGCCCACGCGGGTCCGGTTGCCGGACGCGTCGTAGCCGTAGGTCTCCGTCGTCGTCCCGTTGTTCCAGGAGCTCAGGCGGTCGGCCCAGTCGTACGTGTACGTGTTGCTTGCCGCACCCGCGACCCCCGTGGTGATCTTGGAGGTCTCGTTGTCGTTGGCGTCCCACCCGTAGGTGACGGACGTCAGCTCCTTGCCGGTCGGCGACGTCAGCTTGTCGCTGGTGAGCCGCTGCAGGGCGTCGTAGCCGAAGGTGCGCTTCGACTTGCCGGCGCCGTAGTCGATCGACGTGACGGCGTTGTTCTGGTTGTACGCGTACGTCGCCGTCGTGCCGGTCACCCCGTCGTTGACGGTCTTCAGCCGGCCGGCGGTGTCGTATCCGTACGTCGACGTGCCGGAGGCGTCCGTCCGCGAGGTCATCGCCCCGTCGCCGTTCCAGGCGAAGGAGGAGGAGCCCGAGGGGCCGGCGGCGGTCAGAAGCAGGCCGCGGTCGTCATAGGTGAAGGTGTTCTTGTCGGCACCCGCGCCCGCGACGGCCGTGATCCGGTCGTCCGCGTCGTAGTCGTACGTGTGGTCGACCGTGGCGGCCTCCGCACCCGTACCCGACTGCTTCACGACACGGCCCTTCGCGTCGTACTCGTAGGAGACGGTCACGCCACCGGGCGAGCGCATCTCCTTCGCGCGGCCCGCCGCGTCGTACACCGCGGTGAACGTGCGGTCGGCGAGGTCCGGGTGCGTCGGCGTCGACGGCTCGATGGTCGACTCCGGCATCCCCCACGTGTTGTACGTCGTGAGGAACGGGTTGCCGCGGCCGTCCGTGAAGCGGGTCAGGTTGCCCGCCACGTCGTAGCCGTACGTCGTCGTGATCGACTCCGTGGCCGAGACCGGCTCCACCAGCTTCGTGACGAGACCCGTCGGGTCGTACGTGAAGGTCTTGGTGTGACCCCGGTAGTCCGTCAGGGTGACCGGGTTGCCCATGCGGTCGTACGTCGAGCTGCTGCTGCGCAGCACCGCGCCCGTCGCGTCCACGTCCTCGGTCTTGGTCAGCAGCCCGAACCCGTCGTACGTGTTGCGGGTCTTGGTGCCGTCCGGGTCCGTTGCGGTGAGGACCTGGCCGTCCATGTCGTACGTGAACGTCGAGACGTTCCCGGCTCCGTCGGTGGTCTCGACGACCTCGCCCACGGAGTTGTACTTGTACGACTGCGTGACCCCGGTCGCGGAGACCGTCCGGGACAGCTC
This sequence comes from Streptomyces sp. NRRL B-24572, assembly GCF_002156145.1. NCBI lineage: Bacteria > Bacillati > Actinomycetota > Actinomycetes > Kitasatosporales > Streptomycetaceae > Streptomyces > Streptomyces sp. NRRL B-24572. Next base: position 6,022 of record NZ_MWIG01000120.1, read on the forward strand.
GCCGCCCGGCGCGTCGTACTCGTTGATGTCCGTGTAGGCCCGCTGGGTCGGCTGGCGCACGATGTCCGTGCTGGTGACCGGCCGTTCCAGGTAGTCCCAGGTGGTCTCCTGCCGGGCGCCGTTCGGCCGGGTGGCCGAGAGCTGGTCGCCGTTGGTGTCGTAGGTGTACTTGGTGGTGCCGCCGCCGGGCTCCGTGACCGAGGCCAGGTCGCCGAGCTGCGTGTAGCTGTAGGTGGTGCGGTTGCCGAGCGGGTCGACCTCCGCGGTCACCTGACCGAGATCGTTGTACTCGTTGTACGACGTGGCCCGCATCGGGGTCGTGGACCCCGGAGCCGTGTACTCCGGCGAGGTGGTCGACGACTCCTGGCCCTCGGCGTCGTAGGCCGTGGTGGTCACGTTGCCGAGCGCGTCGGAGGACTCCGTCGGCTCACCGAAGGTGTTGTATCCGGTCATGGACACGGGACGGAGCGCCTCGGGGGCCGCGCCGTTCTTCTCCGCGTTGACCAGCGGCTCGGTGAGGGAGCTCTGCTGGCCCGCCTCGTCGTAGCCGTAGTCGGTGACGTTGCCGACGTCGTCCGTCATCGAGGTCGGCAGACCTCGCTGGTCCAGCTTCCACGTGGTGGAGTTGACGGAGCTGCCCGCCGCCGGCAGGGTGCCGCCCTTGACGGCCGTGACCTGCGCCGCGGTGAGGGCCTCCTGGTAGACCTGGACGTCGTCCAGGGCGCCCTTGTGGTACTCGGCGTAGGCGTTGCTCGCCTTGCGGCGGCCGATCTGCAGCGGACCGGTGCTCTCCCACGGCGTGGTGTACGCGGTCTCCTGGGCCAGGGTTCCGTTGACGTACAGCCGGATCTTGGCCGCCTCCTGGTCGTACACGCCGACCAGGTGGGTCCAGGTCCCGGCCGTCACCGCGGCGGTGCCGGAGGTGGCCCGGGCCAGGACGGGACCGGACATGTCCGCGGACGTACGGTTGAACGTCCAGCCGTAGGCCGTGGAGTAGTACAGCTGGAAGGTGCTGCCGATCACGCCGTCCTGTGCCAGGAAAGTGTGGTTGGCGGTGGTGTCGTCCAGGCGCACCCACGTGGCGACCGTGAAGCTGCCCGCGGTGTTCACGACCGGCCCCGTCGTCTGGGCGTACGAGTTGGCGTCACCGTCGAAGACGGCGCTGCCGCCCCGGTCGGTGTTCCAGTGCATGCCCGTGCCGTGCGTGCCGGTGCTGTTGCCGCCGGAGGAGTCCGCCAGGCCGTAGCCCGTCGTCTCGTCCAGCTTGTAGCGCGCGACCGGAGCCGTCGTCCCGTCGTGCTCCACGGTGCCCGTGACGTTGCCGAGCCCGTCGTAGCGGGTGTCGGTGGTCTGGACGTCACCGGTGGTCGGGTCCGTATCGGTCGACGAGACCACGTTGTCGTCCGGGTCGTACGAGACCTTCGTCGAGCGGGCGAAGCCGTTCGGGTCCTCGATCGACGTCGTCGTGCGGTCGGCCGCGTCCACCGTGAAGGTGTTGCGCCGCTGGCCGTCGTCGGTGATCTGCTCGATCAGGTTGCCGGCGGCGTCGTACGTGTTCGCCTGCTCCGTGAACTGCTTGCCGGTCTGCGGGTCCTTGCGGACCACGGTCGCCGACAGGCCGTCGTCGGTGTAGGTGTACGCCGTCACCCAGCCCATCGCGTCGGTGACGGACGCGAGGCGGCCGGCGGGGTCGTACGCCCGGGACTCCTGGACGAGGGTCGTCGGAGCCGTCGGGTTGAACGGGTCGCCGGTGTAGTTCAGCAGGTTCGTCGTCAGCGGGCGCTGCTCGCCGTCGAAGGTGTAGGTGTTGACGTTCCCGGCCGGGTCGGTCTCCTTCACCTTGTTGCCGTAGACGTCGTACTCGAACGACGTGGTGTCGCCGCCCGGGTCCGTCCTGCTCGCCATCTGGTTGTGCGCGTCGTACGTCATGGACGTCACGCGCGCCGCGTCGCCGCCGGTGAGGTCGGAGACGGTCTGCGACAGGATGTTGCCGTCCGGGTCGAAGGCCGTGGTGGTCTTCGCCTGGTGCTTGGCGCCGGTGATCCGGTTGGTGGTGGGCGGCGCCGTCTCGGTGAGGACCTGGTCGTTCTTGTCGTAGGTCTGGCTGGTGACCAGGCCCGCGGGGAACGCGTCGGAGATCTCCGTCTTGGTGACCTGGCGGCCGAGGTTGTCGTACGTGTACGTCACCTTGGCGCCGTTGGCGTCGGTGATCCCGGCGAGGTCTCCGTTGGAGAAGTACGAGTACGAGGTCTTGCGTCCACCGGCCGTCGTCACCGTGGCGACGAGACCCGCCGGGGTGACGGCCGTGCCGCCCTCCGCCGCCGGGGTGGTGGCGGTGGTGTACGTCGTCGTGGCCGTGCGGCCGTTCGGGAACCCGGCGACCGGCGGGGTCGTGACCGAGAGCAGCTGGCCGTTGGTGTCGTAGGCGTAGCTGGTCTTGTACGTGTCGTCCGTGGGGCCCGAGGAACGGCCGTCGCGCTCGGTGAGCACGAGGTCGTTGCGCAGGTCCATGGGCGGGAACGCGGTGGTCGCGTCCGGGTAGAAGGTCGAGTACTCCGTGGAGCACTTGTTGGCGGCGGTGTCCTGGCAGGTGGTCTGGGAGACCGTGTTGCCTCGGATGTCGTGGCCGCTGATCGACCGGTTGCCGTTGGCGTCCGTGATGGTGTGCAGGAAGCCGGCGGTGTCGTACCCGTAGGTGGTGCGGTTGCCGTTGGTGTCGACGGCGGCGAGGAGGCGGTTGCCCATCTCGGCGTCGTAGACGTAGGTCAGCGTCTTGTCGGTCGGGTCGGTCAGCCTGACCGTCCTGACGGGGGCGATGCCGGAGCTCGCCTTGTACGCCGACCAGTGCTGGGCGACGTCGTCCTCGGTCAGACCGTCCTGGTAGACGGCGACCTCGGCGATCGAGCCGGTGAAGTACGAGACGTCACCGGGCGAGCTGTACCACTTGCTGAAACCGGCACCGACGAAGGTGCGGGACGTGGTCTGGTCGTTCGGCGCGCCCGTGCAGGTGCCCTGCTTGGCGCCGTCGAGGTACAGCGTCTGCGTGGTGCCGGACGCCGACAGGACCGCGTGGTGCCAGGCGTTGTCCGTGACGGACGCCGTCGACCCGAGGGTGGCGTTGCCGTTGCAGGTGCTGCTCCACCAGTGACCGTGCAGCTTGTTGTCCGCGCCCACGTACAGCAGGTCGCTCCACGAGCCCGCGACGCCGCCCGCGTTGTTCGGCGCGAGGCTCTGGTCGCTCATGATCACGCCGGGCTTGGCGGTCTTGAACCACAGCTCGACCGAGCGGTCCGGCTTGGCGTGCAGCGGCCCGTACGGCAGCTCCACCCAGGAGCTGGTGCCGTTGAACGACACCGCGGTGTTGTCGCCGGCGCCGAACGGCCCGGCCACGCCCTGCGTGGCGGTGTTGTACGTGCCGAAGCCGGTGTGCAGCTCGTTCGCGGCCTGAGCCGCGCCGCCGGTGTCACCGAGGCGCCAGTAGCCGCCGGGGGCGGAGCCCATGACGGCCGAGCGGTAGACCTGCGAGGAGCCGGTGATGGTCGCCGGGTTCAGCTTCCACGTGCCGCCGTTGGCGTCGGTCGCCTGGAGGACCAGGTCGTCGGTGGTGCCGTAGACGACGGAGGACTCGACCTTGCCGTTCGGCGTGGTGATCTTCTGGAGCAGTCCGGCGGACCGCTTCGCGGCCTGGTACTGCGCCGTGATCACGTCCGCGGTGAGCGGCTCGGTGTAGATCGCGGTCTCGGCCATCTGCCCGGCGAAGTGACCGAGCTGGTCGGTCGCGCTCATCGCGGGCCAGCCGTCGGTGTTCACACCCGCGCCGAGCGTGATGTACGGGGTGTTCCAGTCCTTGATCTGACCGGCCTTGCTGCCCTGCGACACACCGTCGAGGTACAGCGTCTGGGTGTTGCCCGCGCCGGTCAGGACGGCCTGGTGCCACTGTCCGTCGTTGACGGAGGCCGTGGAGGTCAGGGTCGTCATGCACAGGCCGGTGGCCAGGCAGCCGCGCAGCTTGCCGTCCGTGCCGACGTACAGCGCCGGCGTGTTGTAGGTGGTGTTCGCCACCGGGTTGGGGTCGCTCAGCGGCTTGTCGCCGTAGTAGAAGAGGACTCCGCCGGCCTGCGTGGTCTTGAACCAGGTCGAGAGCGTCGTGTACGAGGGCGTCGCGCCGGGGGCGCTGGGCATCTCGACGTACGACGTGGTGCCGTTGAAGGTGGCGGTCTTCTGCGTGGAGCCGGCGAGCAGCGAGGCGGAGCCCAGCGTCACGTTCCGGTAGAGACCGTTGTACTTGCCCTGGTTGGCGTCGACCGTGTCGGCGGAGACCGTCGCCCCGGCCGCCTCGCCCAGGCGCCAGTACGCGTACGGGTCGGCGTCCAGGACCGTGGTGCGGTGGTGGTTGCCGGTCGCGTACGTGTACGTGGTGCACTTCGACCAGTCGGCGGGCGGGCAGACGCTGGTGAGCTGGTCGCCCGTGTAGCCGTACTTCCACGTCTGCGCGGTGCTCGCGTCGGCCGTATTGGACGGGTCGGTGGCGACGGTGTCCACGTGCGGGACGGTCGCTCCGGCCGGCGTCGCCCAGGCGATCGTCAGGTTCCGCTTGGACGTGGTGTTGCTGATCTTCGTGAGCTGCTTGGAGGCGTTGTACGTGAACGTCTCGGCGCGGCCCGCGTAGTCGGTGATCGACGAGACGGCGTAGACGCCGGTCTTCGCGGTCGGCTGCGTGAACGCGTAGGCCGTGAAGTCCTTGTCGGTCAGCTTGTAGCCGATGGGGGCGGTGGTGACCGCCTCCAGGCGGGCGTAGCGGCCCAGCGGCGGCTGGAAGGTGCCGTTGCTGTTGCGGCCGAACGCGACCTGCTCACCACCCGGATAGGTGATGACGACGCTGGTGACGGCGCCGGTGCTGTCCTTGACCTCGGCGGCCTTCATGTCGACGACCGTCGACCAGCCGGCGCCGAAGGCGCTGTCGACCCGCGGGTCGAGGCTGTTGTAGGCGCGCTCGATCTCCAGGGACGGGCCGATGACCGGCACGTCCGCGTCGGTGTCGTCCGTCGTGTAGTTGCCGTCGGACGGGTCGAAGTCGTGGCCGTCGGTGTTCATCGCCAGGCCCGAGGTGACGGGCGGCTGCGGCACCGCGGTCGCGAACCGGCTGGCCGAGTACATCACCGAGTCGTAGCCGTCGGTGACGCTCACGTACCAGTTGTAGTTCTTCGACCAGGTGAGCTTGCCCGCCGGCACCTTCCAGGAGCGCTCGGCGATGACGCCGGAGGTCGCGACGGGGGTGTCGGGGTTCTCGGAGTCGTACACCTCGAAGGAGTACGACAGCGCCTCGGGCCAGGCGTCGGCGTCGCTCGCGTAGACGAGCAGCTCCGGCTGGAGGGTGTGCGCCTGGAAGTTCTCCGGCGGGTACTGGGCGTTGACCTGCGGCTTGGTGTTCGCCGTGTACGTCAGGTCGAGCGCCGGACGGAAACCGGACGTGGCCGAGTTGTCCGAGTGAAACTTCTTCCAGTGGAGCATGTCGCCGGTCGGCGCGGTCAGCGCGAGACCGTAGTTCGCCCCGCCGGTGGCGACCTGGGTGAACCAGGACGTCGACAGGGAGACCGGCATCTTCACGCCGACGCTGGTGGAGCCGGTGTCGTTGGTGCAGGAGGCCCCGGGCGCGGGCGTGGCGGTGCCGATGGCGGCGCCGTACGTCGGACCGGGGTAGGCGACCGTGGACGGGGACCAGGACTGCGTGACCGGGTGGACGGAGAAGTCCTCGGGCGTGCAGGTCGAGGACCACAGCGCGTACACGTTGAGGGTCGCGGCCGTGACCTTCTGGCCCTTCAGCGTCGTGCCGAGCGAGGAGAACTGCAGGAACGAGTTCGCCTTGTTGGTGCCCGAGTCGTACGAGCCGACCTTGATCATCGTCTCGGTGGAGTGGTCACCGGAGATCGTGTTCTGGACGTACGTCGAGTTCGACGAGGTCACCGTCGGGTCGATGCTGACCGGGTAGACCCGCTCGGGGTCGTCCAGCCAGGCGCGGTCGGCGGTCATCCGCAGGGCGGGCTTGCCGTCGACCTCCGTCAGCTCGTAGCTGACGTCACGCGACTGGGCGGCGTCGCCGGAGCGCCGGTCGACCTTCGAGTCCTCCATGTACGCGTGCGGGATGGTCGCGGTGACCTTCCCGTTCTCGTCGGTGAACTCGACGTCGCCGTCGGCCGCGATCCGCGGGGTCAGGCCCTTGACGTCGAGGGGGAAGACCCAGGAGTTCGCCGCGCTCGGCGAGCGCAGGACGACGTACTCCTTGAAGCCCTCGGCGAGGGGGACGAGGCGCACGTCCGTAGCCGGCAGGACGTCCGCGTAGGTCAGCGTGCCGTCGGCGGCCACGGTGGGCTCGGACTTCGCGGCGCCGCGCAGCGCGTAGGCCAGGGACCGGCCGGAGCCGAAGTCCACGGAGGCCAGCTGCCGGTCGGCGGCGGTCGGCGCGAACTCGACGTCGAGGGAGTTGGCGGTCTGCTGGAGACGGCCGTCCTTGTCCTCGGTCAGGCTCGTGTCGATCGGCTTCCAGGTGCCGTCGGACGCCTTGAAGTTCGCCCGGCCGGTGTAGTGGCGGACGGTCGTCGAGCCGTCGGCGTTGACGAAGTAGTCCGAGGTCGCCGTGGACTTCTTCGCGTCACGCCTGCTGGTGCGCGGGTCGAAGCTGTTCTTGCCGCCCGGCGCCTTGCCGGTGGTGACGTCGGCGGGGTCGTCGGTCTCGCGCGCGAAGGGGGGCAGTTCGCCCTTGCCCTTGCCCGGCTTGCGACCGGCCTCGCCCTCGTTGCTGGTGGACGCCGCGGAGGCCTTGTGGCTCTTGCCGCGGGCGGTGCCGCCCTGCTGGTCGGGGGTGTCGAGCGGGTTCTTGTTCAGCCAGCTCCACATGCCCGAGAGGGAGAGCTCGGGCATCTTCACCGGTTCGAGCGTGACGCCCGCGGCGACCGCCGATTCGGTGGAGACCATGAGGAACATGGATATGAGGACGGAAAGAGCCGTAGCCCTCCACCTTCGCCTGCCGGTGCGACCCGGTGGCTGTGGTCGAGGGCTACGGACCCGGCGTACGTGCATGGGTCGGCCTTTACTCACAAGATGCTTACAAAGCTTCGCGAGACTGCCCCATGACCGTTCACCAGCTCCACGCAGGGTGTCGGTTTTTACCTCTGCTTTACTGTACGGAAGGAACCCTTCCGGACCTTTCCGACTCCGACGGGGCCGGCGCCACTCAACTGTCGTCCGCCAGCCGCTTCACCGTCGCCGTGATGTCGTCCTTGAGGGACGCCCCGGGGGCCACCCGGGTCAGGTTGTCGTGCGCGGCGCCGCCGCCCTCGCCGACCGTCACGAACCGGACATCCGGGTTCTTCGCGGCGGCCGCCTCGGCGGCCTTCACCTGCGGCGCACCCGAGGCGACGACGATCTCGCAGTCCCGCTGCACCAGCCCGTTGAGGAACGGACGGGCGTTCGCCACCGACTGCTCCCCCGTCACCGGCACGAACGTCACCCGGATCCGCTCGTCCAGGGACGCGGCCTGCATCCCCTCCCAGACCGGGGCCGCCGGCGCGCCCGTCACGATGCCCTTGTCGTCGGTGAGCAGGCAGGCGTCGTAGTCCTTGTAGGCGCGGGCCCGGGTGTCGGGCGGGGTGCCCGAGTCGTCCCCGTTCGCGAACAGCCGGACGCCGAGGAGGCCGAGGACCAGGACCAGGACGGACCCCAGGGCCCAGCCGGCCCGGCCGCGCAGGGCCCCCGCCGTCGCGGCGAGCACGCCGCGGACGTCGACGCCGGACTCGGCCGCCTCCTTCTTGGCCGCTTCGCGCTCGGCGACGCGCCAGGTACGACGGGTCTTCATCACCGGTCCTCCGTCGCGTCCGTCGCGTCCTTCGCGTCCTTCGCGTCCTTCGCGTCCTTCGCGTCCTTCACGGTGAGGCAGTGCACCGCCGCGCCCACGGTGGAGGTCGCCAGCAGGACCACGTCGAGGAGGTACGGAGCGCCGTGCGTCTCCACCGGGGTCAGGGCGATCTGGAAGCACCACCCGACGGAGACCGCCGTGAACAGCAGCGCGGCCAGCCAGTCGCCGCGCGTCCCCCGACGCAGGGCGATGACCAGCGAGGGCACGAGACCGAAGACCCCGAGGCTCAGCAGCGGCACGGCGGCGAGCGCCGTCCGGGCCCACAGGACCGGCAACCCGGTTCGGCGCGGAGGTTCCGCGCCCTTCTCCAAGGAAACGGCCTGGTTCACGATCGGGACCTCTCACGGATGTGCGCACGCGGACTTCGCACGCGCGTACGGCAGGGGACGCCGTACGGTACATCCCTCCCCGGGAAGATCACCCCCGGGGCCCCCTGACGGCACCGTCAGACGATGCGGTGCCGGACCCACACGTTGGGCTCGACGTAGACCGCGTAGCCGCGCGTGGCCTCGCAGTGGACCGGGACCAGGGCGCCCTTCACCTCGACCGGGCCGTCCGTGTCGAAGGGCAGGCCGGTCCACTCCCGCCACTGCTCGACGGAGCCGGAGACCGTCATCGAGGCCGGGGCGACCGCCTCGATCACGCCGCCCGCGCGCACGTGGACGCGGAGCCACGGGTCGTGCGGCAGGCCGTCGGCCTCGCGGGTGCGGAAGGCGTACTCGTGGATGGAGGCCTCGGCCTCCAGGTGCTTGCCGTTGGGGCGGACCGGGGCGACCAGCTCGGCGAAGCCGAGCCGGCCGGCGTTCTGCCGCATGGCGGCGAGCATCGTGTGCGAGACGCCCTTGCCGAGGTGGCCGAGGTCGACGGTGATCTCGATCGCGCTCACGGTGTCGGCCTCCCGGCCGTGCCGCAGATCGGAGAAGGCCCAGTTGAGGACCTCGTCCCAGCCGCGGGCGGGCAGCGCGCGCCGACCGTCGACGTCGAGCGCGAAGGGCACGCTGAAGCCCCGGGCGACGACCGCGTTCTCGGCGTCGGTGGCGACGAGCACGTATTCCGGGAACTCCCGGACGATCCGGCCCATGTTGGCCCAGCCGACCGGGTCGTACATCATGAACTCGGGCCACAGGTCCTTCATGGACCACATCGCCCCTTCGAGCTCGGGTCGTTCGGCGAGGGTGGTGATGTCCAGGTCCATGCGGGCAGGTTAAAGATCGTCCACCCGACCGCTCAAACGTTTTTCCGCCGGGCGCTACGGCAGCTTCTGCTGCGGGCAGGCGTGGAGGACCCGCTTCATCGCGTCCCGCTCCCCCGCCGTCACCCACACCCCGTACTTCTTCTTCACCGCGATCTGCCGGGCCACGTACGTGCAGCGGTAGGCGCTGTTCGGCGGCAGCCAGGTCGCGGCGTCGCCGTCGGACTTGCGGCGGTTGGTGGCGGCGTCGACGGCGAGGAGGTTGAGCGGGTCGTTGGCGAAGCGGCGCCGGGTCTCGCCGTCCCACTTCTGCGCCCCCTTCTGCCAGGCGTCGGAGAGCGCGACGACATGGTCGATGTCGACCTGGGAGCGACCCCGGACGTAGCGGACGGTGGTGCCGGTGTACGGGTCGTCGGTGAGCGTGCCGGAGGCGACCTTGCAGTGGCCGTCCGTGAACCGGACGCCGGTCAGGTCGCGCTTGAGGATGTCGTCGCGGGTCCCGCAGCCGTTCTTGTCGACGTCCACCCAGGAGCGGCCGAACTTCTCCCGTGCGTAGCCGGTCTTCGGGGCCCGGCCCTTGACGGTGAGCGTGTCCACGGCGGCGAGCGCCGTACCCGGCGCGGCGGGCGTGGCGGGCGCCCCCTCCGTTCCGCCCGACGAGCAGGCGCCGGCCATGAGGACGGTGGTGACGGCGAGGGCCGCGGGCAGGAGCGTTCGACGTGTCAGCACCCTGGGATCCTAGGCCGCGACACACCGGACCCTTCGGATCTTTGGTCCCGAATCGGACGGACCGAAGGGCCCGGGATCGAGGCGGCGTCAGATCTTGCCGATGCCGAGGGTGTTCTCGGAGGGCAGCAGGCCGGAGCCGACGACGGTGAGCCAGGGGCCGCCGAGGAGGTCGGCGAGGCGGGTGGTGTCGTCCGGGCCGAGGGCGGTCCAGGGGCCGGCGGCCAGTTCGTCCGTGCGGCGTTCCACCTCCGCGCGCAGGGCGTGGCCCTCGGCCGTGGCGGCGCCGTCTGCAGCCAGGAGGCCCCGGGCCGTGAGGCGTTCGCGGGCGGCGGCCCATGCGTCCTTGCTCCAGCCCCTGCTCTCGAAGACCGGTTCCGGCGCGGCGCCGACGGCCGCGAAGGAGACGAGCGACTCGGCCGGGTCGAGGCCCGCGGCGACCAGGGCGGCGATGTGGCCGTCGCCCCGGTGCTCGCGCAGGATCGTCGCCGCCTGCCAGAGGACGAGGTGCGGGGCCTCGGGCCAGGGCAGCTCGGCGTGGGCGGCGGCGAGCGGGCGGCCTTCGAGGCCGGCCGACCCGGCGGCGCGGCGGGCGAGGTCGGCCGCCTCGGCGAGCTCCGGGCCGCCGAGCACCTCGTCGCCGAGGAGGCGCCGGTAGGTCCGGTCGACGGCGCGGAGCCGGGCGGCGAGCACGTCGGCGGGGGCGGCGACCTCCCAGGCGGCGGGGACGTGCCGGGCGACCTTCTCGGGGCTGAAGCCGTAGAAGGCGGAGGTGACCCGGACCGGGCCGACGGGGCCGAGGGCGGCGGCGCGCCACGCGAAGTAGGAGGGCCAGCGGTCGGCGGTCTCGTAGCCGAGGGCGGCGGCCTCGTCGAAGGCCTCGGGGGCGTAGTAGAGCACGGAGTGCAGGGGTTCGAGCAGGTGCCACATCTGACGTACGCGAGCGGTGTCCACGGTGTCCTCCCGGCCTCATCCACATCTTGTCACTGACAAGATTGCACGCCGGAGCGGGAACTTGTCAATGACTAGATGATGGCTAGGCTGCTGCCATGACCACGAGCCGGAGCACCTACCACCACGGCGACCTGCGGCAGGCGATCCTCGCCGCCGCGCTCGACGTGATCGCCGCCGAGGGCCCCGGGGCGCTGAGCCTGCGCGACCTCGCCCGCCGCGCGGGCGTCTCGCACGCCGCCCCCGCCCACCACTTCAAGGACCGCACGGGCCTGCTCACCGCGATCGCCACCCAGGGCTACGGGCTCCTCGCCGAGGCCCTGGCCGACGCCCCCGACCTACGCGAACGCGGCGTGCGGTACGTCCGGTTCGCCGTCGCGCACCCGGCCCATTTCCAGGTCATGTTCCAACCCGACCTGCACCGCGCCGACGACCCGGAGCTGCTCGCCGCGAAGGAGCGGGCCGCCGCCGAGCTCCGCGCGGGCGTCACCGCGCTCCCCACCGGCACCGACGCCCCCCGCGACACCGGCGTCGCCGCCTGGTCCCTGGCCCACGGCTTCGCGACCCTGCTGCTCACCCGCAACCTCGACGCGCCGCTCGGCGGACGGGACCCGGGCGAGGTGTTCCGCGGACTGACCGGACTGCTCGGTTCCGCTCAACTCGGCGACGGAGCAGGGGAATAGCCCGAGTCGATCAAGACTTGTCCCTGGACGTGCGCACAGGAGAAACCACCGCACACGACAACGGGGAGAACACATGAAGACCACCAGCACCCTCCGACGCGCAGGCATCGCCCTGCTCGCCGCGACCACCCTCACCGCGCTCCCCGCCACCGGCGCCACGGCCGCACCGACTCGCGGCGGCGACACCGGCTGGCACGGCGCCTGGGCCGCGTCCCCGCAGGCGGCGACCGCGCCCTTCGCCCCCAACTGGTCCACGGCCGGCTTCGACGACCAGACCGTCCGCCAGACCGTGCGGGTCACCACCGGCGGCACCCGGGCCCGCATCGAGCTGACCAACCGTTACGGCAGTACCCCGCTGAGGATCACCGGCGCGACCGTCGCCCGCACCGCCGAGGGCGGCGCCGTGCGGCCCGGTTCGGTCCGCGCGCTCACCTTCGGCGGGCGCGGCTCCGTCACGATCCCGGCCGGCGACACCCTGCTGAGCGACGGCGTGCCGTTCCGCACCGGCGCCCTGGAGTCGGTCACCGTCACCCTCTACCTGGCGGGCCCGACCGGACCCGCCACCTTCCACCACTTCGCCGGCGCCACCAGCTACCGGGCGGCCGGCGACCACCGCGCCGACGTGGCCGGTACGGCGTTCACCGAGACCGACTCGTCCTGGTACTACCTCTCCGGCGTCGAGGTCTCCGGCGGCCCGCACTCCGCCCGCCGCGACGGCATCGTCACCTTCGGCGACTCCATCACCGACGGCGTCGGCGCCACCCCGAACGCCGACAACCGCTACCCCGACGAGCTCGCCGAGCGGCTCGTCGCGACCGGCTCCCCGCGGGCCGTCCTCAACCACGGCATCGGCGGCAACCAGGTCACCAACGACGTGACCTGGGCCGGCGAAAAGGGCATCGCCCGCTTCAAGCAGGACGTGCTCACGGAGCAGGGCGTCGGGACCGTCATCCTCCTGGAAGGCCTCAACGACATCGGCGGCAGCGGCCCCGCGTTCCCCGGCGGCCCGACCCCCGAGGTGTCGGTGAACCAGCTCATCGAGGGCCACCGCACCCTGATCCGGCAGGCCCACGCCAAGGGCCTCAAGGTCGTCGGCGCGACCCTCACCCCGGTCAAGGGCTCCTTCTACTTCACCGAGGTCAACGAGGCCAAGCGGGAGGCCTTCAACGACTGGGTCCGCACCTCCGGCGCGTACGACGCCGTCGTCGACTTCGACCGGGCCGTGGCCGACCCGGCCGACCCGGACCGCATCCTCCCCGCGTACGACTCGGGCGACGCCCTCCACCCGAACGACGCGGGCTACCGCGCCATGGCCGAGGCCCTGGACCTCGACGAGCTGTAGCGGCAGTACGGGGGCGCCCCCTGGAACCGGGGGGCGCCCCCGTACGCCCTCAGCCCCCGAGGATCGTCGTCAGGAACTCGCCCGTCCACGCGAGGAGTTCACGTCCGACCACCGGCTTCCCGCCGATCTTCCCCGTCGTCGGGCGCGGCACCAGGATCTGGTGCACGGCCGGCTTGATGACGGTCTTCGGGTGGAGGCGCTTCAGCCTCAGCTCCTGCGACTCGCGCAACTCCACCGGCGCGAAGCGGATGTTGGAGCCCTGGAGGACGATCTCGCCGACCCCGCACGCGCGCCCCAGCATCCGCAGGCCCGCGACCAGGAGCAGGTTCTCGACCGGCTCGGGCAGCTTGCCGTAGCGGTCGGTGAGCTCCTCGCGCACGGCCCTGATGTCCTCCTCCGAGTTCGCGGAGGCGATCGAGCGGTACGCCTGGAGCCGCAGCCGCTCGCCCGGCGCGTAGTCGTGCGGCATGTGGGCGTCGACCGGCAGCTCGATCTTCACCTCCAGCGGGGCCTCCTCCTCGACGCCGCCCTCCATCTGCGCCCGGTAGTCGGCGACGGCCTCGCCGACCATCCGTACGTACAGGTCGAAGCCGACGCCCGCGATGTGACCGGACTGCTCGCCGCCGAGCAGATTGCCCGCGCCGCGGATCTCCAGGTCCTTCATCGCCACGTACATGCCGGCGCCCATCTCGGTGTGCTGGGCGATCGTCGCGAGCCGCTCGTGCGCGGTCTCGGTGAGCGGCTTCTCCGGCGGGTAGAGGAAGTACGCGTAGCCCCGCTCGCGCCCACGGCCGACACGGCCGCGCAGCTGGTGGAGCTGAGACAACCCGAAGTTGTCGCCGCGCTCGACGATGAGGGTGTTGGCGTTGGAGATGTCGATGCCGGACTCGACGATCGTCGTCGACACGAGCACGTCGAACTTCTTCTCCCAGAAGTCGACGACGACCTGCTCCAGGGCCTGCTCCGACATCTGCCCGTGCGCCGTCGCGATCCGCGCCTCGGGGACGATCTCGCGCAGCCGGGCGGCCGCCCGGTCGATCGAGTCGACCCGGTTGTGGATGTAGAAGACCTGGCCCTCGCGCAGGAGTTCACGGCGGATCGCGGCGCCGATCTGCTTCTCCTCGTACGGGCCGACGAAGGTGAGGACCGGGTGCCGCTCCTCGGGGGGCGTCGTGATCGTCGACATCTCCCTGATCCCCGTCACCGCCATCTCCAGGGTGCGCGGAATCGGGGTGGCGGACATCGTCAGGACGTCGACGTTCGCCCGGAGCTTCTTCAGCTGCTCCTTGTGCTCGACGCCGAAGCGCTGCTCCTCGTCGACGATGACCAGCCCCAGGTCCTTGAACTTCGTCTCGGAGGAGAAGAGGCGGTGGGTGCCGATGACGACGTCGACCGAGCCCTCCCGCAGCCCCTCCATCGTCGCCTTCGACTCGGTGTCCGTCTGGAACCGGGACAGCGCCCGCACCTTCACCGGGAACTGCGAGTACCGCTCGCTGAACGTGCCGAAGTGCTGCTGCACGAGCAGCGTCGTCGGGACGAGGACCGCGACCTGCTTGCCGTCCTGGACGGCCTTGAAGGCCGCCCGCACCGCGATCTCCGTCTTGCCGTAGCCGACGTCGCCGCAGATCAGACGGTCCATGGGGACCGTCTTCTCCATGTCCTCCTTCACCTCGGCGATGGTGGACAGCTGGTCGGGCGTCTCCGCGTACGGGAAGGCGTCCTCCAGCTCCCGCTGCCACGGCGTGTCAGGACCGAAGGCGTGACCGGGGGCCGCCATCCGCGCGCTGTACAGCTTGATCAGGTCGGCCGCGATCTCCTTCACGGCCTTCTTCGCGCGCTGCTTCGTCTTCGTCCAGTCCGCGCCGCCGAGCCGGTGCAGCGTCGGCGCCTCGCCGCCCACGTACTTGGTGACCTGCTCCAGCTGGTCGGTCGGGATGTACAGCCGGTCGCCGGGCTGGCCGCGCTTCGCGGGCGCGTACTCGACGAGGAGGTACTCGCGGGTCGCGCCCTGCACGGTCCGCTGCACCATCTCGATGTACCGGCCGACGCCGTGCTGCTCGTGCACGATGTAGTCGCCGACCTCCAGGGTCAGCGGGTCGATCGTCTTACGGCGCTTGGCGGGCATCCGCTGCCCGTCCTTGCCCGCCGCCTTCTGCCCCGACAGGTCGGTCTCGGTGAGCACCGCGAGCTTGAGCGCCGGGTCGACGAAGCCGTAGTCGATGGAGCCGCACGCCACGTGCACCACCGACGGCGAGATCTCGGCGAGGTCGGCGTCGAGGCGGGCGGCGATGCCCTCGCCGCCGAGGACCTCGACCGTACGGGACGCGGGACCGTGGGCCTCCGTCACGTACACCGTGCGCCAGCCGTCGGCCAGCCAGCCCTTGGTGTCGGCGAGCGCGCGGGCGGTGTCGCCGCGGTACGACTCGGGGGCGTGCATGCCGAGGGTGAGCGTGTCGGCCCCCTGGTCGACGTCCGCCGCGAACGGCGACACCGACCACCAGGCCATGCCCAGCTCGCTCGCCCGGTCCCGTACGTCCGCGATCCCCCACAGCGAGGCCGCGCCGACGTCGATCGGGGCCTCGCCGCCGCCGGCGGTGGCCGCCCAGGAGGCCTGCAGGAACTCCTGGCTGGTGGCGACGAGGTCGGCGGCCCGGGTCCGCACCCGCTCCGGGTCGCAGACCACGGCCATCGAGCCCTTGGGCAGGACGTCGAGCAGCAGCTCCATGTCGTCGACGAGGACCGGCGCGAGGGACTCCATGCCCTCGACCGCGATCCCCTCGGCGATCTTGCCGAGCAGCTCGCCCAGCTCCGGGTGCTCCTCGGCGAGCGCCGCGGCCCGCTCGCGCACCTCGTCGGTCAGGAGCAGCTCACGGCAGGGCGGCGCCCACAGCCCGTGCTCGGCGACTTCGAGGGACCGCTGGTCGGCGACCTTGAAGTACCGGATCTCCTCGACGTCGTCGCCCCAGAACTCGATCCGGAGCGGGTGCTCCTCGGTCGGCGGGAAGACGTCCAGGATGCCGCCGCGCACGGCGAACTCGCCGCGCTTCTCGACCAGCTCGACCCGGGAGTACGCGGCGGCCGCGAGCCCCTCGACGACGTCGTCGAGGTCGGCGGTCCGGCCGGAACGCAGCGCCACGGGTTCGAGGTCCCCAAGCCCCTTGACCTGCGGCTGGAGTACGGAACGGATGGGCGCGACGACGACGGAGACGGGCCCGGCGGCGGGGTCGTCGTCGCGCGGGTGGGCCAGTCGCCGGAGCACGGCGAGACGGCGGCCGACGGTGTCGGAGCGGGGCGAGAGCCGCTCGTGCGGCAGGGTCTCCCAGGAGGGGTACTCGACGACCGTGTCCGGGTCGAGCAGCGACCGCAGCGCGGCGGCCAGGTCCTCGGCCTCCCGGCCGGTCGCGGTCACCGCGAGCACCGGACGCCCCGAGTCCCGGGCGAGCGCGGCCACGGCGAACGGCCGCGCGGCCGCAGGACCGACCAGGTCCACGTGCGGACGGTTCCCGTCGGCGGCGGCCTTCACCGCCTCGGCGAGGGCGGCGTCCTTGACGACGACATCGAGCAGGCCGTGCAGACTCATGGAGCTTCCATCCCGGGTTCGGTCTACGGGGGGCGGGCAACGCGAACAGCCCGACACGTCTCACGGGCCGGGTGGTCCCGGGCCGTGACGGCCCGGTGCGCCCCCAGCCTACGACGTGCCACTGTCACTCGCCCGAAGGAAAGGGGCCGCCCGGGACTACGCTTTAAGTCCAGCACCTCGTCCACCCGCGCCCACCCAGCTGTGAGCCCTCCCCACTGTGAGAGGCCGCTATGGAAGCAGCCCGGCAGTACAACGTCCACGAGGCGAAGACCCACTTCTCCAAGATCCTGGATGCGGTCGCCACCGGCGAGGAGGTGATCATCAGCAAGTCCGGCGAGCCGGTCGCGAAGGTGGTCCCCCTGGTCGGCAGGGCCCGCCGGGGCGACCACGGATCCCCCAAGGGCCGCGGCACCGCCGCCGACGACTTCGACGATCCCCCCGAGTCCTTCGACGAGGCCTTCGGGGTCGACGAGTAAGCCCGCGCCCCGCCCGTCGTGGGCGGGGCGCGGGCCCGCAACGGGCGCGGCGCTACTCGCTCGCGATCGCCCCCAGCACATTCATCCGCCCCGCCCGGAACGCCGGGACCAGCGCCGCGAAGAGCCCCACGAAGGCCGAGCCGATGAAGACGGTCACGATCGTCGGCCAGGGGATCTCCAGGACACCGAGCCCCTCCAGGGCCAGGAGCTTCTGCGCGGCCGTGCCCCAGCCCATCCCCAGGCCCAGGCCCAGGAGGGCGCCGAAGAGGGCGATGACCACCGACTCCAGGCGGATCATGCGGCGCAGCTGCCGGCGGGAGAGGCCGATGGCCCGCATGAGGCCGATCTCGCGGGTCCGTTCGACCACCGAGAGGGCGAGGGTGTTCACGACGCCGAGGACCGCGACGATGATCGCCAGGGCGAGGAGCCCGTACACGATGTTGAGCAGCTGCCCGACCTGGTTCTGCAGCTCCTCCTTGTAGTCGGCCTGGTTGCTCACCTTGTACTGCGGGTACGGCGCGAGGGCGTCCTTGAGGGCCTCGTACGCGGCGGTCTCCTGGCCGTCCTCGGCGCTGGCCAGGACGAGGAGGCTGTTCGGCACCCGGTCGGCGGGCAGGTGGCGGGTGACGGTGGAGACGTCGGTGTACATCGCGCCCTTGTCGACCTGGCCGGTGTCCGCCGTGATCGCCGCGACCTTCAGCTTCACCGTGTCGCCGCCCTTGAAGGCGACGGTGAGGACGTCGCCGACCTTCACGCGGTGCTCGGTGGCGTAGTCGCTGCCGACGGACATGGCGTCCTCGCCGTACGCGTCGGCGAGGGTGCCGGCGGTGACCTCGCGGCGCAGGTCCTTCACGTACGTCGGGTCGGTGGCGGCCAGGTCGGCCGTGGAGACCTTGCCGCGCGGGTCGGTGATCTCCGCGTCGACCAGCTTGTACGCGGTGACGTGGTCCAGGCCGGGGGTCTTCGCCACGGCGGCCTGCGCCTGCGGCACGATCGGCTGCCCCGTACCGGACTGCACGATGAAGTCGGCGCCGACGGAGCGGTCCAGTTCGTCGGTGGCCGAGGCGACCATCGAGGAGCCGACCACGGAGAGGCCGGCGACGAGCGCGAGGCCGATCATCAGGGCGGCGGCGGTGGCGCCGGTGCGGCGCGGGTTGCGCAGCGCGTTGCGCTCGGCCATCCGGCCGACGGGTCCGAAGATCCGCAGGACGACGACGCCGAGGGCGCGGACGACGCCGCCCGCGAGGAGCGGGCCGACGACGACGAAGCCGAGGAGGGTGAGGACGACGCCGAGGCCGAGCCAGAGGGAGCCGGGTCCGGCCTCGTCGGCGCGGGCGGCGACGACCAGGGCGGCCGCTCCGGCGGCGGTGAGGGCGAGCCCGATCAGGCCCCGTACCCGGCCCGCCTTCCCGTCGGCCGGGGTGCCCGCGTCGCGGAGGGCGGCCATCGGGGAGACCTTCCCGGCCCGGCGGGCGGGGATGTACGCGGCGAGGACGGTGACGACGATGCCGAGGGCGAGGCCGACGGCCGGGGTCGTCCACTTCACGGTGAGGTCGCGGGTGGAGAGCTCCATGCCCATCGAGGCCATGAGCTTCATGAGCCCGACGGCGAGGCCGACACCGGCGGCGACACCGGCGGCGGAGCCGACGACGCCGAGCAGGAACGCCTCGACGAGGACGGACCGGTTGACCTGCTTGCGGCTCGATCCGATGGCCCGCATGAGGCCGATCTCGCGGGTGCGCTGGGCGACCAGCATGGAGAAGGTGTTGACGATGAGGAAGATGCCGACGAGGAAGGCGATCCCGGCGAAGCCGAGCATCGCGTACTTCATGACGTCGAGGAAGCCGGCCATGCTCGCGCGGCCCGCGTCGGCGACCTCGGCGGCGGTCTGCAGCTTGTAGCCGCCTCCGAGGGCGGCGGCGACGTGCGCCTTGAGCGCGTCGTCGGAGACGCCGTCCTTCGCGTCGACGGAGACCTGGGTGAACAGCCCCGTCCTCCCGAGGAGTTCACGCTGGGCGGTGGCGGTGTCGAAGTAGACGACGGTGGCGCCCGGGTTGGTGACCTTGAACTCGACGGTGCCGACGATCTTCGCGGTGAAGTCGCCGGTGACGGCGACGGTCCGCAGTTCGTCCCCGAGCTTCAGGCCGTGCTTCTCGGCGGTGGCGCCGTCGACGACGACCTCGGTGGGGCCGCGCGGCTCGTGGCCGGAGGCGATCTCCACCGAACGCAGCTCGTTGGGCGTCCAGTTGACGGCGATCGTCGGGGCGCCGCTGGTCGGGCCGACGTTCTTGTTCTTCGCGTCGACGACGGTGACGCTCAGGGAGTTGACCGAGCCCTGGACGTCCTTGACGCCCTCGACCTTCCTGATCCGCTCGACGAGCGAGGCGGGCAGGGACTCGGGGCGGCCGTTCTGCGGGATGTCGTCGTTGCCGCCGGCGGCCTTCGGGCTGACGGTGACGTCGGAGGCGGTCGACGCGAAGAGCTTGTCGAACGTCGTGTTCATCGTGTCGGTGAAGACGAGCGTCCCGCTGACGAAGGCGACGGAGAGGAGGACGGCGACGGCGGAGAGCGCCATCCGGCCCTTGTGCGCGAAGAAGTTGCGCAGCGAGGTCTTGAGGACGGTCATGACGTCCGCCCGCGCGCGTCGAAGTCCTTCATCCGGTCGAGCACGGCGTCGGCGGTGGGCCGCTCCATCTCGTCCACGATCCGCCCGTCGGCGAGGTAGAGCACCCGGTCCGCGTAGGAGGCGGCGACGGGGTCGTGGGTGACCATGACGATCGTCTGCCCCAGCTCGTCCACGGACGTGCGGAGGAAGCCGAGGACCTCCGCGCCGGCCCGCGAGTCGAGGTTTCCGGTGGGCTCGTCGCCGAAGATGATCTCGGGCCGGGCGGCGAGCGCGCGGGCCACGGCGACGCGCTGCTGCTGACCGCCGGAGAGCTCGTTCGGCCGGTGCCCCAGCCGCTCGGAGAGCCCGACGGTGTCGACGACCCGCCGCAGCCACTCCGCGTCGGGCTTGCGCCCGGCGATGTCCATCGGCAGCGTGATGTTCTCGAGGGCGTTCAGGGTGGGCAGCAGGTTGAACGCCTGGAAGATGAACCCGATCCGGTCCCGGCGCAGCCGGGTGAGCTTCTTGTCCTTGAGCCCGGTGATCTCGGTCTCGTCGAGGAAGATCTGCCCGCTGCTGACGGTGTCGAGCCCGGCGAGGCAGTGCATCAGGGTCGACTTGCCGGAACCCGAGGGCCCCATGATCGCGGTGAACCGCCCGCGGGCGATGTCCACGTCGACGGAGTCGAGCGCGACGACCCGGGTCTCCCCCGACCCGTACGCCTTGACGACCTGGCGCGCCCGCGCGGCCACGGCCGTCCCCTCTCCAGTACCCCCGTGCCTGGGGATGGTCACAGCCGAAGTCACGGATCTCTCCTTGGAGCGGTGGGGTGGGTTTGTAAGTCCCAGTTAAGAACCGGCCACCCCTGCTTCTCGTCCTCCGCCGGGACGAACGACCCCTGGGCCGCATGGGGGAGAGGCCCCTAGGGGTTTCTCCACCCCCGGGTCGAGTGAGACCCTGTCCGCGCACATTTAGGTGTACGAAGAAAGGAAGGGTGTGCGGTGACGGAACCGTCGACGACCCGGGCGGATGCCGACCCGACGCCCGCGTCCATCCCCGGCACCGCCCGCCGCGGCCCCGTAGTGGCAGCCCTGATGCTCGCCATGGGGCTCGCCGCCCTCGACGGCACGATCGTGTCCACCGCCGTGCCCCAGATCGTCGGCGACCTCGGCGGGCTCTCCGTCTTCTCCTGGCTCTTCTCCGGCTATCTGCTCGCCGTCACCGTCACCCTGCCCGTGTACGGGAAGCTCAGCGACACCTTCGGCCGCAAGCCCGTCCTCATCGCCGGGACCGTCCTGTTCCTCATCGGCTCCGTGCTCTGCGCCGCCGCCTGGAACATGGCCTCCCTGATCGCCTTCCGCATCGTCCAGGGCCTCGGCGGCGGCGCCCTCCAGGGCACCGTCCAGACCATCGCCGCCGACCTGTACCCCCTGAAGGAACGCCCCAAGATCCAGGCGAAACTGTCCTCGGTCTGGGCCGCCTCCTCCATCGCGGGACCGGCCGTCGGCGGCCTCCTCGCCGGCTACGCGGACTGGCGCTGGATCTTCCTCATCAACGTCCCGGTCGGCCTGGTCGCCCTCTGGCTGATCGCCCGCCACCTCGTCGAACCCACCGGCACGGCCCCCCGCTCGGGCGTACGCATCGACTGGGCGGGCGCCCTCGCGATCTTCGCCACCGGAGCCGTGCTCATCACCGCGCTCGTCCAGGGCGGCGTCGCCTGGCCCTGGCTGTCCGCCCCGTCCCTGGGCCTGCTCGCCGGAGCCGCCGCCCTCGCCACCCTGACCGTCGTCATCGAGCGGCGCGCGGCCGAACCGATCATCCCCGGCTGGGCCTGGCGCCGCCGCACGATAGCCGCCGTCAACCTCGCCCTCGGGGCCCTCGGCCTGCTGATGGTCGCCCCGACGGTCTTCCTGCCGACGTACGCCCAGTCGGTCCTGGGCCTGGGCCCGATAGCCGCCGGCTTCGTCCTCTCCTCCTGGACGCTGAGCTGGCCGATCACGGCAGCCCTCTCGAACCGGGTCTACACCCGCATGGGCTTCCGCCTCACGGCGGTCCTGGGCATCTCGCTCGCCCTGCTCCTGCTGCTCGCGTTCCCGTTCCTGCCGTTCCCCGGCGAACCCTGGCAGCCGGCCCTCCTGATGCTGCTGCTCGGCGGATCCCTCGGCCTCTTCCAACTCCCCCTGATCGTCGGCGTGCAGTCGACCGTCCCGTACGAGGAGAGGGGCACGACGACGGCCTCGGTCCTCTTCTGCCGCCAGGTCGGCCAGAGCGTCGGCGCGGCCCTCTTCGGCGCGATCGCGAACGGCGTCCTGGCGGCGCGCCTCGGCGCGGAGACGGACCTCGACACGCTGGCCCGCGCCCTGACCGCCACCGACGAGATCCGCCGGGCGGTCGACGCGGCGGTGGACCGGGTCTACCTGGGCGCGGCGGCAGCGGCGGCCCTCGCCCTCCTGGCCCTCCTCACGCTGGCCCCGCGCCGCTTCCCGGTCCTGAAGGAGGAGGACTGAGTACCCGCCCCACCCTGAGTTGAGCAGTCGCACCCATGCCCGGGCGGCGCCCCGGACCCGACGATGGGGCCACCTCGTCCGAAGGAGCCGGCGCTTGAACCCCGACACGTACGCGAAGCCCTACGGCCCCGCCCGCCCGGTGCCGTCCCGCCGTGGGACCGGCCTCGCCGTGGCGGCGGCCGGGCTGTGGTCGGTCGCCCTGTTTCTGCTCTGGGGTCTGGGCTTCCTGGCACTGTGGGCGGAGGCGGACAGGGGGCCGACCGAGGGGATCCCGCTCCGCTGGGCGCTGATCTGCCTCGCCGTCGCGGCCGTACCGATCGCCCTCCTCCGCACACCCACCGTCCGCCGCCTGACCGTCCCGGCCCGCGCGCTCGTCACCGGCCTCGCCGTCTGCTCGATCGCGGTCGGCCTCGTGGTCCGGGCGGCCTGAGACGTCGTCCGACAGAGCCGGCCGGCGGTCAGCCGCCGTGAAGACCCACCCGTCAAGGTCACCGTAGACATGGGCTTCAAGGCCCGGGATCGCGTCTCAGCGGCCTCGTCGAAGCCGAGGCCGAGGCAGAGGACGCATCTTCCGAGCACACCGGCAGGGCTTCATGGGCGTGGCCTGCTTGACCTGCCAGGACGCCGCTTGCAGAGTCGGAATGCGCACCGCAGCAGCCGCTGCACCCCCTGCCGGCCGGTCCCTCGTCCACGGCGGGGCGGAGGGCCCTGACATCCAGGAGTGACTGGTCCGATGGTCCTCGACCTGGTGGTGATCGGTACGGCCATTACCCTGGGCCCCTTGCACAACAGCGCCTTCATCCTGTTGCTCTCCTCGCGGCGCGGCGTCCGTCAGGGTCTGGCCTTCCTGCTCTCGTGGCTGGCCAACCTGATCACGGTGATCGCCGTCGTGGTGCTGCTCACCAGCGGTCAGCCCCCGGCCCGTCACAGCGCGCCCTCGACCGCCGCGACCGCCGCGAAACTCGCCATCGGTCTGGCACTGGTGCTGTACGGCACGTACCGGCGGCGGCGCCCGCCCCGCCCGCACGGCCCGCCGCGCTGGGCCGCCCGTATCGACAACGCCTCCCCGGTAACGGCGGCCGGTCTGGCATGGCTGCTGCAGCCCTGGGGGCTGGTCGGCGCCGGTGCCGCCACGGCCGTCGACGCGAACCTCTCCACCCTCGCCGACTGGCTCGCGCTGACCGGTTACTGCCTGCTGGCCACGCTCAGCCTCATCGTCATGGAGACGTACACGGTCTGGGCGCCCACGGCTGCGAACGCCCGCCTGAACGCCCTGCGGAACTGGGTGGGGCAGCACCAAGAGCAGCTGATCGTCACCCTCGCCCTGATCGCCGGTCTGTGGCTGACGGCCCGGAGCATCTACGAGCTGGTCGCCTGACGCCGAAGGGCCCCGCCGTCCAGCCCGGACGGGCAGGGCCCTCACACGTACAACGGCGGGCTGTACTACTCCGCCGAGGCGAGCCCGACGAACCCGGCCCACGCGTCGCGCGAGACGCACAGGCCCGGACGGCTCACGTCCTTGGAGTCACGGACGTGCACGGTTCCCACGCCGGGGGCGATCTCGATGCACTGGCCGCCCTCAGTTCCGCTGTAGCTGCTCTTGAACCAGGCCAGGGATTCCGTGTTGTTCATAGCTCTCCCAGCAACTTCTCGATGAACTCCAGCGACTCTCGCGGGGTGAGAGCCTGCGACCGGATAATCCCATAGCGGGCTGCGGCGAGAACGGTCTGCTCCGGGTCGGTTGTCAACGAGCTCGTATTCTGCGCCTCGACGTACAGGAACTTCTTGCCGTCCTTGCGCGTGACGACCGTGAACGGGCCGTTCACGCCCGCGTTGTCCTCACAGTCGGTCGGCATGACCTGAAGCTCGACGTTCCGTCGCCGGCCGATCAGGAGCAGGTGCTCTAACTGCCCGCGAATGACCTGCCTGCCGCCGTACCGGTGCCGTAGGACCGACTCGTCCATGACGAAGCCCAGCAGAGGAGCGGGACGCCGGTCGAAGATGTCCTGCCGCGCCAACCGGGCCGTCACGCGCTGCTCGATCGTCTCCTCGTCCAGCGGTGGACGCCTCATGGACAGAAGCGCCCTCATGTACTCCTCGGTCTGGAGCAGGCCGTTGACCACCATCGTGTCGTACATCAACAGCTCTACGGCCTGCTTCTCCAGCTGTGCCATCCCCTGGAAGAACACCGGGTACTGCGCCTTCTCCAGCTGGTCCTTCCAGACCTTCAGCAACCCACCCGCGTCCAGTACCTCGTCCGACCGGTCGATCGCCCTCGGCGGCGGGATCCTCCGCCCCTGCTCGAACGACGCGATGGTCGAAGCCGAGTAGCCAAGCCTCTTGCCCAGCTCCTCCCGCTCCATCCCCGCCCGCACCCGCAGCGTCTTCAGGCTCTGCCCGAACGCCCCCACCACACCCTTGCCGGACTTGTCCGCCGCCTGCCCGGCCTCGGCCTCGGGCTCTTCCTCCGCCAACGCGCCCCACCTCTCGTACCGGCACCGACACGGCACGTACAAGCAGATCGCGTCAGTGCGTCACCACTGGTCACGCTACGCCACCAAGAGGAGCTTGGTAGGCATGACGAGCAACAACTTCAACCCCACCGGCACCACCCAACTACCGTGCATCTCGCCGTACTTGGAAAACAGGATCTTCGCCCTCCGGTTCACCTCGACCGCCCGGGGCGCACGGCTCGCCCGCCGGCTCGTCGGCGTCCGGCTGGACGAGTGGGGTGTGCCGTACGGGACCGAGGCGCACGAGACCGTCGCCCTGGTCGCGGCCGAGCTGGCGGCGAACGCGGTGCGGCACGGACATGTGCCGGGGCGGGACTTCCACCTGCTGCTGCGGGTCGCGGACGTCGCGCGGATCGAGGTCAGCGACACCCGCGCCGAGCGCGTACCGCCCCGCCCCGGCCGCCTTCCGGAGCCGGAACTCGCGGAAGGGGGCCGGGGCTTGCTGCTCGTCGAGGCGCTCGCCGAGCGGTGGGGCTGGTGCCCGAGGCTCGGCGGGCCGGGGAAGACGGTGTGGGCGGAGTGCGCCCTCGCCTGAGGCCTCCCCCCATTCACCCCTGGGTCTTGACGAACACGCCCGGACCGTGGCGGAGCGCCGAGGACCGCAGCGATCACGTTTCCCGATCCTTTTCCGGGTGGGCCAGGCGGCCGAGGAGGGCCACCGCGTCGCCCACCGGTACCGGCTGGAAGAACTCCGCGTCGACGCGCTCAACCGCCTCGATCGCGGTCGGCCTCGTGGTCCGGGCGGCCTGAGGCGAGCGCGCAGAGGCGGCCCGGATTCCCTTCGAGGCGCGGGGCTCCGCCCCCGGACCTCCGCGCCTCCACCTCCCCCGGCTACCGCCGGGAGGTGCCCCGGCGGGGCTGGGAATCCAGCCCCGCCGGGGATTGGGCGCCGCCGGCCGGATACGGCAGTCGGGCGGTTCCGGGGCGACCCGGGGGCGCGGTCAGGGACGGCGGGGAACGGAAGCTGATATCCCGTCACACATCCTCGCTCCGCAGCCCGAGAAGAGTGGTTCATGCCCCGCACCCCTGCCACCCGACGGTTCCACAAGCTGCTCACCGCCTCCCTCGGCGGACTCCTCGCGGTCACCGCCGCGGCCGCTCCCGCCCGGGCCGACGTGGGGGACCTGACGGAGTACCCGATCACGGCCGACACCTACCCCGCCGGAATCACGGCGGGGCCCGACCGCGCCCTGTGGTATGCCGGGGCCGACAGGATCGGGCGCATCACGACCGACGGCACCGTGACCGACTACCCCGTGCCCGGCGACCAGAGCTACTCCTTCGACATCACCCAGGGCCCGGACGGGGCATTGTGGTTCACCGAGCCCTCCGCCGACGAGATCGGCCGGATCACCACGGCGGGCCAGGTCTCCGAGGTCGCCCTGCCCGCAGGCAGTGCGCCCACGGGGATCGCGCTCGGAACCGACCGCGCCCTGTGGTTCACCGAGGCGGGCGCCGCGAACCGGATCGGCCGGATGCGGCCCGGCGGCGACGTGACCGAGTACGCCATCCCCACGCCGGACAGTTTCCCGTACCACATCGCCGCCGCTCCGGACGGTTCGATGTGGTTCACGGAACTCTCCGCCGGCAAGATCGGCCGGGTCGACAGGTCCGGCAACGTCACCGAGTTCCCGCTGCCCACCGGCTACGAGTTCCCGTCCGACATCGCGGCCGGACCCGGCGGGATGTGGTTCACCGAGCTCGGCGGGAGCGACATCGGGCGGATCAGCCTGTCGGGCGAGCTCACCTTCTTCCCGCTGCCGACCTCCAACCCCGGTGCGGACGGCATCACCCGCGGTCCCGACGGGAACATGTGGTTCGCCGAACAGGCCGGCGCGATCGGGCGGATCACCCCGGCCGGGAAGGTCACCGAGTTCCCGGTGCCGAACGGCGCGGACACGGTGCCCTACAACATCGCGACCGGGCCCGACCGGGGCGTCTGGTTCACCGAGCTCATCGGCAACGGCATCGGCCGCGTGCAGGCTCTCCCGGGCCGGGGGCCCGGCCCGCAGGCCGCCGCCCCGCAGCCGGCCCCGGCGGGGCCGCGCCCCGAGCGCACCCGCCGGCTGACGCTCTGCGGCCCGGGGAGCCCCGTCGGCGCAGTCCCGTTCTGCCGCTGACCCCCTGGACGCTCCGCCCGGCCGGGCCGGTGACCCCGCAGCGCCGGGGAGGACGGTGTGGGCGGAGTGCGCCCACACCGTCCTGGACCCGGGTCAGAACGCGATGTCGTACCGCGCCCAGCTCGTGACGTTGGTCTTCACGCCGGCCTTGAGAGGCGCCTTCCAGTCCCCCGTACCGGCGTAGAAGGTGATGGTGCCGTTCGAGGCCATCAGGTCGGCGTGCCCGTCGCCGTTGGCGTCCCCGACGCCGATGAGGTCGGTGAAGCCTCCCCAGCCGCCGCCGATCCGGGTGCGGGCGGCGAAGGTGCCGTCGCCCTTGCCGAGGTACTGCCAGAGGACACCGTCCTCGTCCCGGGCGAGGAGGTCCCCGGCCGGGCCGCCGGCGAAGTTCCCGACGGCGGCGACCTCGTTGTAGACGCCCCAGCCGCCGCCCACCTTCTTGCGGGCGGAGAAGGGGGCGGTGGCGTTCCCGGTGCCCGGGTAGAGCCACAGGACGCCGGACCTGTCGGTGGCGAGGAGGTCGGGCCGGCCGTCGCCGGTGACGTCGCTGCCGGCCGCGAGCCGGTCGTACACCTGCCAGCCGCTGCCGATCCGCGTCCGGCCGGAGAGGGGCTTGTTCCGGTCGTTGGTGCCCTGGTAGAGCCAGAGGACGCCGGCCTTGTCCCGGGCGAGGACGTCGGGCGCGGTCGTGCCCGCGATGTTCCCGGCGGTTTCGAGCCGGTCGTAGACCTGCCAGCCAGAGCCGACATCGCCCCAGCTCGTGCTCTTCACCGACCCGCCCACCGCGACGGGCTGGGTCCGGAACAACCGCATCAGGCCGCCGGGTTCCCGCCCGAAGAGGTCGGCGGTGCCGTCGTCGTCGAAGTCGTGGGGCGCCGGGGGCCGGGTGACGGTGAAGCGTCCGGTGGAGACCAGGTCGGGGCCGATCCCTTCCTCGGGATGGGCGGAGATCCTCCACTCGTACTCGCCCGCGCGGGCCGGGGTGAGCTGCCCGTCCGCGCGCTCCAGGTCCTTGCCGTCCCAGTGCCAGGTGACCCGGCGCGGCGTCCCGTCGACGACGTCGGCCGGGGCGGGCCACGTCTTGGAGATCGACTGCCCGGTACGGACGTTCTTCAGGATGACCTGGACGGACGCGTCTCCTCGCGACAAGTCCCAGCCGAAGTCGACCCCGCCCGCGAGCTGGTCGCCGGTGAGGGTCTTCGGGACGGTGGAGCCGGTGAGGGTGACGACGGTCGACTGCCCGGTGGACGCGACGAGTTCGACGTCCGGGCGGCCGCCGTCGGCGCGCGGCGAGATCCGGTAGAGGCCCTCGCCCTGCTCGGGGGTGCCACCGCGCACCAGGAGCGAGCCGCCGGGGCCGGCGACGGCGGAGGAGAACGCGGTGAGGAGGACGGCCTTCTCCCCCGTCTCGATCGACTGGACGGTGAACGGCCGCTTCGTCGGCTGGTAGCGGCCGTCGTCGTAGTCGGGCGCGTCGATGTGGATCTTCTGGCCGGTCGCCACCCAGCTGCCGACCAGGTACACCGGGTCGCTCACGTCCTCCGAAGGGAACCACCGCTCTTCGGACTTGCCGCGCTGGTGGGCGACGATCCCGTACCCCGACAGCCTCATCTCGCGCCAGGCCACGTGCGTGGCGGAGACGGCACCCTGCTGGGCGTACTGGTTGTCGTCCTGCAGGTACATGGGCGAGTTGCCCCCGTCGAAGTCGACGACGACCTTGGAGGACCTCGCCGGCTCGCCGACCCAGCAGTCGTAGATCGCGGAACCGGTGTCGCTCCAGCCCGAACCCGCGTCGCCCGAGTAGCAGTCGAACTGCGGCCCGCCGAGTACCCATCGGATCTTCAGCGTGCCGCCTTCGACCGTCGCGGCGTACTGCTCCCAGTGACCGTCCTTCTCCCGCGTGAGGAGGAGGGTGCTGCCGGCCAGGCCCGTGAGGTGGTAACCGCCGAGCGCGTCGAGATCGGCCTCCACCGGCGCGGCCGCCGCCGA
Organism: Streptomyces sp. NRRL B-24572; assembly: GCF_002156145.1. Taxonomy (NCBI): domain Bacteria; kingdom Bacillati; phylum Actinomycetota; class Actinomycetes; order Kitasatosporales; family Streptomycetaceae; genus Streptomyces; species Streptomyces sp. NRRL B-24572. The sequence goes on from NZ_MWIG01000120.1 coordinate 34,618, forward strand.
TCGCGAAGGCCCCGGGCAGCACGACCGACGCCCCGTCCGCGTACCGCGTCCAGCGGAACTCGGGCGTCGCGCCCCGGGTCTTCGACAGGAAGCCGCTCGGGCCCGCGCCGACGACGTCCGCGTTGCGCGGGAACGGCACGGTGGTGGTCTGCTGGGCTTCCTGGGCGACCCCGGCGGCCGGTGCGGCCGTGGCCGGGGTCGTGGCGATCGTGCCGCCGGTCACCGCGAGGACGGCGGTGACGGCCGCCGCCGTGAGACGGCGGCGGCTGGAGATGTGCATGTGCTTCAAGTTGTTCCCTCCCCTGGGGGGACGACAGTAGTCGTCCCCGTACCGCCTCCGGCAATCAGGTTTCGGGATGGGCCAGGCGGCCGAGCAGGGTGATCGCGTCCTCGACCGGCACCGGCTGGAAGAACTCCGCGTCGACCTGCTCGACGGCGGCGATCGCGCGGGGGGCGAGCGCGGCGCCGGCGTCCGTGACGCGCAGGCGCTTGGCGCGGGTGTCGGACGGGTCGACCTCGCGCTCGACGAGGCCCTTGTTCTCCAGGGTGCGCAGGACCTGGGAGGTCATCTTGACGTCGGTGCCGGCCTGGCGGGCGAGGGTCAGCTGGTTGGGGTGCTCGCCCTGGGTGTTGAGCCACCAGGCGCAGGCGAGCAGGACGAACTGCACGTGGGTGAGGCCGAGGGGGGCCAGGGCGGCCGCGATGTCGCGCTGCCAGCGCAGCGTGGCGTGCCAGAGCAGGAATCCGGGGCTCTTGCCGGGGTCGAGGGCCATCAGCGCCGGGCCAGTTCGACGAGGGAGGCCATGGTGTCGGGCCAGTCGGCGGTGATGCCGGGGCCGATCTGCGGGCCGGCCTCGTCGGCGCCGGTGCCGGTGATCTCCATGCGGTACACGACCCGCACCCGGTCCCGGTCGAGCCGGTCGATCCGGTGGACGGTGCGCAGCAGCAGATCGCCGAAGCGGGCCTCGTCGACGAAGAGTTCGTTCTCGACGGCCTCCGCGACGGTCAGTTCCACCGGGTCGTCGCCGGGCGGCGTCATGGTGATCCGCGCGCCCGTCCCGAACGGGCCGCTGATCTCGATCTTCTCGATCTCGGCGTTCCAGGCGCCCCAGTTCTCGACGTCGGCCCAGAGGCGCCAGATCGCCTCGGGGGCGGCGGTGGTCTCGATGCCGTGCTCGTACTCCCACATGGCGGGCCTCCTCGATCAGATGATGTGTCCATAGATTATCTTCGCGCAGACTAAATGTCGAGCGCCCGGCGTCCCCATGCCGCCGCCAGCAGCGGCACCACGGCCAGCAGTTCGCCCACCGCGCCCGTCCACAGCGCCGCCCGCACGCTCACGTACTGCCCCACCAGCCCGCCCGCCAGGGCACCCAGCGGCATGGAACCCCAGGCCAGGAAGCGGAAGGTCGCATTCACGCGGCCGAGGAGCGGGGCGGGGGTGAGGCGCTGGCGGAGGGAGACCGCGCCGACCTTGAAGGTCATGAAGGCGGTCCAGCCGAGGCCCTGGAGCAGGCACGCCACCGCGTACCGCCCGTCCGCGTGGAAGAACGGCACCGCGAGCAGCCACAGCATCCCGCTGACCACGACGGAGGCGACCAGCGCGCGGCCTTCGCCGAGGCGGGCCGCGACACGGGTCACGAGGAGGCTGCCGAGGAAGCCGCCGAGCGCCTCCGCCGTGAACACGAGACCGCACAGGAACGGCGACATGCCCAGATCCCCCGCGAGCAGCACCAGGAGCATCGAGGCGCCGACCGTGCCGCACAGGTTGGAGATCGCGGCGGCGATCGTCAGCGCCCGCAGCAGCCGGTCGCGGAACACGAACCGCAGCCCCTCCGCGATCTCGTCCCGCAGCCGGGCCCCGGGCGCCCGCTCCGGCCGGGGGTCGGGGCGGCGGATCCGGGAGAGGAACAGCGCGGAGGCGAGGAAGCTGACGGCGTCCAGCGCCGGCGCCACCGGGGCCGTCACCGCCGCCACGAGCGCGCCGCCCAGGCCGGGACCGCCGGCCGCCGTGACCGTACGGGACGCCTCCAGGGCCACGTTCGCCTCCACCAGCCGGTCTTCGTCCACGAGTTGGGGCAGGTGGCTCTGGTACGCGATGTCGGAGAAGGCCGTGCAGACGGACAACCCGAAGGCCACCCCGTACAGCTGAGCCAGGGTCAGCACGCCGAGCCACGCGGCGAGCGGGAGGCTCGCGAGCAGCGCGGCCCGGGCGAGATCGCCCACGATCATCACGCGGCGGCGGCGCATCCGGTCCACCCACGCCCCGGCGGGCAGCCCGAGGAGGAGGAAGCCCAGGTACTCGCACGTCACCAGGAGTCCCGCCTGGAACGGGGACGCGTGCAGCGGGCCGATCGCCACGAGGGGGAGCGCGAGGACGGTGATCGCCGTACCGGCCTGGCTCACGGTGTCGGCGATCCACAGCCGGCGGAAGTCCGGGAGCCTGAAGAGCCGGGGTCGTTCAAGGGTCGTGGTGGTCATGTCGGCGAACACCATCACCCCCGGCCGGGGCCGACCATTGTTTTAGTCTGGGCGAAAAGCTCATGGGTGGGGGTGCCGGTGGGAGAGATACGGTTCGGGGTCGACGACCTGGCGCAGCTCCGGTTCGCCGTGTCACCCCTGTGGGAGTCCGTCGCGGCGCTGCGGGCCTCCGCCGATCCGGGGGGCCACGCCCTCCATCTCCCCTGGATCAAGACGGCGTTGACCGTCGGCCGGGAGCGCACCGACCTGCTCCCGCACCTGCCCGGGCTCGAAGCCCTCGCGCCCCCGCCGCGCTGCCCGCTCGCCGAGATCGAGGAGGAGCTCTCGATGGGGCCGCCCGAACACCGGGAGGCCCTGCTCGACTGGTGGGCGGCCGGGGTACGGCCGTACTGGCCCCGGATCAGGGCCGTGCTGGAGGCCGACCTCGCGTACCGCACCCGGCAGCTCTCCGAGGACGGCATCCAGGAGGTCTTCGCCCATCTCCACCCGAGCCTGCGGTGGACGGAGGACCGGCTCACCGGGCCCGGCCTCCCGGCCCGGGGCCTCGCCCTGGGCGGCGGTGGGATCACCCTCGCCCCGAGCGCCTTCACCACCCGCTGCGTCCTGCTCCCGGGGCGGAAGGGCGTACCGCCGTGCCTCGTCTATCCCGCACGGGCCGTCGGCACCCTGTGGGAGCGGCGCGCCGAACCGGGCGACGGGCTCGCGCGGCTCCTCGGGCGCAGCAGGGCGGGACTCCTGGGCCGCACGAGCACCCCGACCACCACCACGGGCCTCGCCCACCAGACCGGGCTCAGCGTCGGCGCGGTCTCCCAGCACCTCGCGGTGCTGCGGGACGCGGGCCTGGTGACCTCGCACCGGTACCGGCGCGAGGTCTACTACCGGGCGAGCGAACTCGGCCGGGCGCTGCTCGAACCTTCGCGCCCGTCCTAGGCTCGAACCTTCGCGCCCGTCCTGGGCTCGAACCTTCACGCCCGCCCTGAGCCCGGACCTTCACGCCCGCCCCGGGGCCTGATCCGCCGGGCCCGTCCTAGGCCCCCGCCACCAGCATTCCGCCCATCGCCAGCATGGTCGCCGCGACCAGCCCGTCCAGTACGCGCCAGGCCTTCGGGCGGGACAGGATGCCGCTCAGCAGCCGGGCGCCGAAGCCCAGGGTGAAGAACCAGCCCAGGCTGGCCAGGGCCGCGCCCACGCCGAAGGCCCAGCGCAGGTCGCCGCGGTCGGAGGCGAGCGAGCCGAGGAGCAGCACGGTGTCCAGGTACACGTGCGGGTTCAGCCACGTCATGGCCAGGCAGGTCAGGACCGCCCGGCGGGCCGAGCCGGCCTCCGGGCCGCCCGCGGTCAGGGCGGCGGACGGGTCGGGGCGCAGCACGCGCCGGGCCGCGAGGAAGCCGTAGCCGAGCAGGAACGCCCCGCCCACCAGCCCCACCGCGGTCAACGCCGCCGGCCACGCCGTGACCACCGCGCCCACCCCCGCCACGCCGAGCGCGATCAGCACCGCGTCCG
>NZ_MWIG01001200.1:0-1494 GCF_002156145.1 Streptomyces sp. NRRL B-24572
CAGCTCCTCGCGGGCCGCGACCGCCGAACTGACGGCGGCGGCGCTCGCGGCCCGCGAGGAGCTGGTGGCCGACTCCTCCGAGTCGCTGCTGCTGCACGGGAACTTCCGTCAGGGCAAGGTGCTCGCCGGCGACCGGACGCCCTGGCTGGCCGTCGGCCCCGAGCCGCTGGTCGGCGAGCGGGCCTATGACCTCGCCCGGCTCGTACGGGACCGGGTCGAGGACCTCGTGGCCGCTTCCTCCGGGGCCTCGGCGGCCCGGCGGCGGGTCAACAAGCTGGCCGACTCCCTGGACCTCGACCGGGAGCGGCTGCGCGGCTGGACCCTGTTCCGCGCGGTCGAGTCGGGGACGCGGGCACTGACGGCGGGTCGGCGGCAGGACGCGGAGCTGCTCCTGGAGTTCGCAAGCTGGCTGTAGGGGAATACCCTTTTTGTACCGTTCGGCTCAATCCAGGGGGCCGTGATGATCGAAGACCTGCTCATGGCGGCGGCCGGCGCGGCCGCGGCGGCCGCGGTGTACGCGGCGGCGGCGGCGCGCGTGGTCAAGCAGTACGAGCGGGGTGTCGTGTTCCGCTTCGGCCGGCTGCGTGACGACATCCGCTCGCCCGGCTTCACGCTGATCGTTCCGATCGTCGACCGCCTGCACAAGGTGAACATGCAGATCGTCACGATGCCCGTGCCCGCACAGGAGGGCATCACCCGGGACAACGTGACGGTACGGGTCGACGCGGTCGTCTACTTCAAGGTCGTCGACGCGGCCGACGCGCTGGTACGCGTGGAGGACTACAAGTTCGCGGTCTCCCAGATGGCGCAGACCTCGCTGCGGTCGATCATCGGCAAGAGCGACCTCGACGACCTGCTGTCCAACCGGGAGAAGCTCAACCAGGGCCTTGAGCTGATGCTCGACAGCCCCGCGATGGGCTGGGGCGTCGCCATCGACCGGGTCGAGATCAAGGACGTGTCGCTGCCCGAGACGATGAAGCGCTCGATGGCCCGGCAGGCGGAGGCGGACCGGGAGCGGCGGGCGCGGGTGATCAACGCGGACGCGGAGCTCCAGGCCTCGAAGAAGCTGGCGGAGGCGGCGAGCGTGATGTCGGCGGAGCCGGCCGCCCTTCAGCTCCGGCTGCTGCAGACGGTGATGGCGGTGTCCGCCGAGAAGAACTCGACGCTGGTCCTGCCGATTCCGGTGGAACTGCTGCGGTTCCTGGAACGGGCGACGCCGACGGCGGCGACGGCTACTGCGGCGGCGACGACGGATTCTGAGGCGGGGGCGGGGGCGCAGCTGCCGCTGCCGCTGCCGCTGAGCGAGGCGTATCTGAAGGGCCGGGCGGCGGCGGAGGAGGCGATCGAGGACCTGACGGGGTCGTCGGTCGAACCGACCCCCCACGAAAGCGGGACCTGATCTCCACGGAGCCGTTGCGGGCGGCGCCCGCCCCGTTGCGGGGCGCCGCCGTCCCCGTTGTGGGCAGTCGTTCCGCAGGGGCAAGGGGGTCCCCC
>NZ_MWIG01001201.1:0-317 GCF_002156145.1 Streptomyces sp. NRRL B-24572
CGCCGGGGGCGGCGCCGCTCGACGACCGGGGTCCAGTCGTCGAGGTCCCGGGCGGGCGTCGCCGCATGGAGCCCCGCGTCACGAGCGGCCCGGAAGGCGGCGAGAGCGTCCCCCTCGCCCCGGGCGACGGCGTCGCTCCCGGCCTCCCGCTCACCGCTCAGAGCGGCCCGCAGCAACTCCCCGAGCTCTCCGTCCCGCAGCTCGTCAGGCATCCGTCACCTCCCTCTCCCCTTGAGTTGTTCCGCAAGTCGCCTCAATCCCCTATGTGCCGCGGACCGTACCGCACCGGGACGCTTGCCCAATACCCGGGCGGCCGA
>NZ_MWIG01001201.1:341-520 GCF_002156145.1 Streptomyces sp. NRRL B-24572
CGGCCGCCGGGGACGCGGCCGGGAGCTCGGACAGGTCCTGGTCGAACCGGGTGGGACGGGGTCGCGCCCGTACGCGCCGCAGATGGTCGAGGGCCCGGTGGCGGGCGATGGTCGCGGTCCAGCCGCGGAAGCCGGCGCCGTCCCCGCGGAACCGGCCGAGGTCCCGGGCGATCTCCAGC
>NZ_MWIG01001202.1:0-536 GCF_002156145.1 Streptomyces sp. NRRL B-24572
GACCCCGCCGCCCACCCCGGAGCACCAGGTGGTCCCCGGGGTGGGCGGCGGGGTCGGGATCCTGTGAGGTGAGCGGCTTCTCCGTACGGCAGGAGGGGCCGACGTCCAGGCGGGTGCCGTTGACCCGGACGTCGAGGACGCGCAGGACCAGGGGGACCCGGACGTGTACCGTGCTGATGTTCTCGGGGTAGGCCAGGAGGACGTCCGAATAGAGGGTCAGGGGCCCCGTCTGTTCCAGGACCAGGGTCGCGGTGGTCGGGGCGAACCCGAACGTCAGGAGGGTCGCCTTGAAAGGCGGGGTCTGCTTGCGTCCCCGGGTGGAGAAACCGCCCGTCGCTTTGGTGACCAGATGTATCCCGTCCTCCCTGAACTCCAGCTCCGGCTCGCTTCGTTCGATCAGGGTGCAGGTCAGGGGAATGAGGTTGGCACCGTTCAGCTTCCGTACGTTCGAGTAGCCGGTGATGTAGGCCGACATCGAATTGGCGGCCGGGTTCTCGGTGAGGCAGGGCGGGGCGTCCGGCCGCCAATTCGATGTC
>NZ_MWIG01001203.1:0-793 GCF_002156145.1 Streptomyces sp. NRRL B-24572
TCCTGGCCACGCCGGCCCGGCGCGAAGACCTACGACGCGTACGAGTACCGGGCCGGCGTGGCCAGGAAGACCGGCCCCGGCGGCACCATCAGCGCCGACGAAGCCGACGAGCAGCCCTTCGACGTGTCCACGATGCCCTGGGACAGCCTCCCCGCGCTGATGAAGCGCGGCGAACGCGACCTCAAGGTGGACGACCCCACGATGCGCTACGTCGTCGTCGACCGCTGGACCTTCAACGACGACCGTCCGACACTGCGCCTCTACCTCAGCAACGACTACCGGGCCAGCGGCTATCTCGCCGCCGACGCCTCCGGCAAGGTGGTGTCGACCCTGCCCGCGTCCTGAGGTCGCCGCCCTTGCGGACCGTAGCCGTCCGCAAGGGCTCCCGCAGCCGGAGCACGCCGCAGACACGGACAGGCGGGCGTGCCGATGTACAGACGTTCCCGGTCACCGGCGCCTCCGGGACCGTCGGCCCGTCCGATGGGCGGCAGACCCGTCCGCGCCTGCGTCGCCGAGCCCGAAGAGCGCCGGTCTACGAGCCGGGCGGGTGCGTTGCCGAAGATCCGAAAGAGACGAGCTGTTCACCCGCACGCGCACCGGCGTCGAGCCGACGCCGCGCGCCGTCGCGCTGGCCCGCCGCATCGAGCCGGCCCTCGGCCTGATCCACGGCGCCATGACCGACCGTGACCGCTTCGACCCGGCGACCGCCCGGCGCACCTTCACCCTGGGCATGTCGGACGACCTGGAGGCGGCCCTGCTGCCCCGCCTGCTGAACGCCACGGCCGGCCTGCCG
>NZ_MWIG01001204.1:0-656 GCF_002156145.1 Streptomyces sp. NRRL B-24572
GAACCCCACCCCCACGAGCCTCACGGCCCGCCTGAACCACGCCCAGCCCTACGCGCTCGGCCTGTTCCGCATCGTCGTCGGCCTGCTCTTCGCCTGCCACGGCGCCTCCTCGCTCTTCGGCCTCCTCGGCGGCACCGCGATACCGGCCGGCACGTGGCCGGGCTGGTACGCGGCCGTCATCCAGCTCGGCGCCGGCGTCCTGGTCCTGGCCGGACTCGGCACCCGGAGCGCCGCCTTCCTCGCCTCGGGCTCGATGGCGTACGCGTACTTCAAGGTCCACCAGCCGGAGTCGCTCTTCCCGCTCCAGAACGGCGGCGAGAGCTCGGCCATGTTCTGCTGGGCCTTCCTGCTGCTCGTGTTCACGGGCCCGGGCGCGCTGGCCCTCGACCGGCTCTTCGGCGCCGGGGAGACGACGGACGCGAAGGCCCGCGAGGAGCGGGGCACGCCGGTCGCGGCCTGACGTACGAGCACGCTTACGGGAAAGGGCCGGAAACCGCACGACGGTTTCCGGCCCTTCCGGTGCGAGAGCGGACACCGCCCCCGCACCGGGGCTCGACACCGGCCTGCGCACCGATCCCGGCACCGATCTCGGCACCAGCCCCGAAGCGGCCTCGCCCGAAGCGGCCCTCGACCGGGGCTCGGCACCGCTCTCCCTC
>NZ_MWIG01001205.1:0-582 GCF_002156145.1 Streptomyces sp. NRRL B-24572
GGTCCTCCTCCTGCCCGGCGGCGGAAACACCGCCTGCTCCTGGCGGGCGACGGCCGCCGTGCTCGGCGCGACGCACCGGGTCCACGCCGTCGACCTCGTCGGCGGACCGGGCCGCAGCCGGGCGGACGGCCGCCCGATCCGTACCGCCGCCGACCTCACGGCCTGGCTCGACGCCCTGCTCGACGGCCTCGGACTGACGTCGGCGTCGTTCTGCGGGCACTCGTACGGCGGGTGGATCGCGCTCCGGTACGCCCTGACGGCCCCCGACCGGACCGACCGCCTCGCCCTCCTCGACCCGACCGGCTGCTTCGCCGGCTTCCACCCCGGCTACCTGCTGCGGGCCCTGCCCCTGCTGCTGCGCCCGACGGCCGCCCGGGCGGAGGCACTCCTGGCCTGGGAGACCGGCGGGGCCGAGCACGATCCGGCGGTGCGGCGCCTCGACGCCCTGGCGGCGGAGCTGCCCCGCTACCGCCCGGTCACCGGCCCCCGCCCGACCCGCGCCGAACTGGCCGCCCTGCGGCCGCCGACGCTGCTGCTCGTCGCCGGGGGGAGCCGCGTCCACGACGCGGCTCCCCCCGGCGA
>NZ_MWIG01001206.1:0-260 GCF_002156145.1 Streptomyces sp. NRRL B-24572
CGCTGTAGCCGATGGCGAAGTCGATCTCGCCGGAGAGGATCCGGGGCAGGAAGTACGCCTTCTGCTCGTCCGTGCCGTACTGCATGATCGTCGGCCCGACGGTGTTCAGGGCCATCAGCGGCAGCGGCACGCCGGCCTGCGCGGCCTCGTCGAAGAAGATGAACTGTTCCATGGGCGTGAGCCCGCGCCCGCCGTACTCGGTGGGCCAGCCCACCCCCAGCCAGCCGTCCGTGCCGAGGCGCCGCACGGTCTCGCGGTAG
>NZ_MWIG01001206.1:283-609 GCF_002156145.1 Streptomyces sp. NRRL B-24572
TCGGCGCGACCGATCCGGGGCCTGCGGGGGTGGTGTGCCTCCTACGGCAGAAGCTCGTCCATGCAGGCGCGGCCCTTCTCGGCCATGCGGCGTTCCGCCCAGGCGAGATTCTTCGGATTCACGTCACGGCCGGAGGCGAGGACCACGTCCTCCGCCGTGAATTCGCCCTCCGACCCGGCATGCAGCAGCTTGTCGGGCGTCGGGCGTTCCCCCAGGGACGTCTTGTCGGGCTCAGCGTTCATGCCGCCTCCTACGTGTTCGTCCGGCACTCGCCATTCTCGTGTCCGGTCCCCTTGAGCGCATCCGGGGCCGCGGTCCTCCCGTGT
>NZ_MWIG01001207.1:0-690 GCF_002156145.1 Streptomyces sp. NRRL B-24572
GGGCGGTGGCGGCGGGCTGAACGGTGGTGGTGGGGCGTCCGCGGTCGGTGCGTCGTGCACGCCGGACCGTGGGGTGTCCCGCCGGGTCGGCTCGTACGGCGGCGTGGGCCCGGCGGCCGCGCGGACGCGGCGGTCGACGGCCTCCGCCACGGGGGCCGGCAGCCAGTCGCCGAGCGTCGTGAGCGGGCGGCCGGTGGCGCGCTCGCACCAGTCGGTCAGCTCGGCGGGGGTGATCCTGGCCGCGGGGTCGGCGGCCAGGCAGCGCTCCAGGAGCGGGCGCAGCTCCGTCGGGTAGCCGTCGAGTTCCGGGGGCCGCTGGGCGGTGTTGGCGATCCGGGTGCCGACGGTGAAGGCCGCGCCGTCGCCGTACGGATGGCGTCCGGTGGCGGCGACCGCCGCGATCAGGCCGAGGGAGAAGACGTCGGAGGCCGGGGTGACCGGCTCGTCGAGGGCCTGCTCCGGTGACATGTACTGCGGGGTGCCGATGATCCGCCCGCTGCGGGTGATCTGGGTGGCGTCGGCGGCTCGGGCCCTGGCCTCGATCCACGCGGCCGGAGTCGTCCACCGCGACCTGAAGCCGAGCAACATCATGCTCGCCCCCGACGGCCCGTACGTCATCGACTTCGGCATCGCCCGAGCCGCCGACGCCACCCAGATCACCCGCAGCGGGCGGATCATCGGCACCCCGCA
>NZ_MWIG01001208.1:0-883 GCF_002156145.1 Streptomyces sp. NRRL B-24572
CCGCCCCGAGCCCGCCGACGAGGCCCGCAACGCCATCTACTACCTCGACGAGCTCCACGCCAACGCCGTCGGCGGGCTCGGGGCGGACGACGCGGAGTTCGTCGGTCTGCCAGATGAGGTCGATGTTCTCGGCGAGCCTCAGGTCGGTGCGGCGCCGCTCGGACTGGCTGACCGGGGTCTCCAGGAGGGCGGCGATGCGGCGGAGCTTGTTGAGGACGGAGCGGCGGGCGGCTTCGGTGGGGTGCGCGGTGAAGACGGGCCGTACGTTGAGGTTCTTGACCGTCTCGCGGACGTGCTCGGGGTCGCCGTCCTTGAGCATGTCGGCGGTGCGGGCGAGGAGGCCGCCCTCGGCGGCGCGCTTCTCGCGCATCTCGCGGCCGCGGTGGACCTGCTCGGTGACGTTGGCGAGGTGGAAGTAGGTGGAGAAGGCGCGCACGAGCTTGGCGGCCGTCTCGAGTTCGACGCCTCGGAGCAGCTCGGCGGCGGCCTCGCCGTCCTCGCGGGTGAGGCGGCGGACCTTCTCGACGAGGTCGAGGAGCTCGTGTCCTTCCTGGCGCACGAGGGTCTCGCCGAGGAGATCGCCCAGTCGGCGGATGTCGGCGCGCAGCTCGGTGCTGGCGGTGGGGTTCTGGTCGGCACTGCTCACAGGTGCGGCTCCTTGCAGTGTTTGAGCACGTCTGGAGGGGTTCTGGAGGCTTGCGGACCGCGCTGTCCGACGCCCCCAGGATAGGTGTCCACATGGTGGGCGGCGGGCCCTCCCCGCCGCTCACCATGTTGACACCTATCCTGGGGCCGTCGGACAGCGCGTTCCGCAAGCCTCCAGAACCCCTCCAGACGTCCTCAAACACTTCAACGAGCCGCACCTGTGAGCAGTGCCGACCAG
>NZ_MWIG01001209.1:0-783 GCF_002156145.1 Streptomyces sp. NRRL B-24572
CGCGATCTCCTGCCACGACCATCCCTGGTTGCGCGCACTGCGCACCTGGACGGCCTCCAGCTGTTCAAGCAGTCGCCGCAGGGCGGAGACGGCCCGCAGCCCGACCCGGGGGTCGCGGTCGCCGGCCCGTGCGGCGAGATCGGTCGCATCGGTCATGCTGTCAATGTAGGTTGACAGCTGGAGGCGTGTCAACCCTGGTTGACGCGTCCAACTGTCAGTGCCGCCTCCTACGGTGACCCCATGACCGTGATCGAATACGTACGCGGGGATGCCACCGCACCCCGGGGGAAGGGCGTCCGGATCATCGCCCACGTCTGCAACGACCTGGGCGGCTGGGGCAGGGGCTTCGTGCTCGCCGTCTCACGCCGCTGGCCGGAGCCCGAGGCGGCCTATCGCCGCTGGCACCGGGAGAGGGCGGGGAACGACTTCGGGCTCGGCGCGGCCCAGTTCGTGCAGGTCTCGCCGTACCTCTGGGTGGCGAACCTGGTGGGTCAGCGGGGCATCCGCACCGGCCGGAGCAGTGGAGTTCCCGTGCGGTACGAGGCGATCGACGCGGCTCTCGGCCTGCTGGCGGACAAGGCGGTCGAGCTGGGGGCCTCGGTCCACATGCCCCGGATCGGCTGCGGGCTCGCCGGGGGTACCTGGGGCCGGGTGGAGCCCTTGGTCCGGGAGCGGCTGACGGCGCGGGGGATACCGGTCACCGTGTACGACTTCGGCGGGTAACGGGCGCGGGGGCGGGGCGTCGTAAGGGTGTTCGGTCGGGCGGGCTAGAGTCGGCGGCTG
>NZ_MWIG01000121.1:0-4135 GCF_002156145.1 Streptomyces sp. NRRL B-24572
CGCCCCGTAGCCGTTCTTCCCGGCGTAGACGGTGTCGAGGTCGGTCCGCAGCCACCAGTGGTTGTAGTTGCCGGAGCCGTCGCGGACCTCCGCGCCCCAGACCTTGCAGTACACGTAGTTCGTGCCCGCGTTCAGCACACCCTGCGGGTCGTTCGTGTTCGCCTGGGCGTAGCCGGTGGCGTTGGCGAAGGTGTCGACCCAGTACTTTCCGCCTCCCCCGCCCGAGCAGCCGTTGTCGCTGGTCAGGAACTTGGAGCCGTAGGAGGAGGGGTAGGGGGCCAGGGAGACGCCGTTGATCACGATGGTCTGGCCGACGCCGTTGTAGAGCTGCTCGTAGTGGATGTGGGCGCCGGAGCTGTTGCCCGTCGAGCCGGTGGTGCCGATCTGCTGGCCCTGGGAGACCTGGGCGCCGTCGGCGACGGAGTAGGCGGCCAGGTGGAAGTAGTACGTCTTCCAGCCGCCGCCGTGGTCGATCACGATGTACTGGCCCGCGCCGGTGGGCTGGTCGTAGCGGTAGGCGGTGCCGGACGCCGAGGCGAGGACCGGGGTGCCGGCGGTGGTGCCGCCGTCGGAGCGGACGAAGTCGAGCGCCTGGCGGACCTCGGCCGAGTGGTGGCTGTAGGTCCAGGTCTGTCCGCAGGGGAACGGCGCCTTGAAGAGCGGCGCGGCCTGGGCGGGGCCGGCGGTGACGAGCGCGGTGAGCAGGCCCGCGACGAGCGCGAGGAGGGTGCCGAGTGGGGTGATCCGTGCACGCATGCGTCCTCCGGTGAAGGGGGATGGGACATGGGTCGACGCGCGTTGAACGGACCACAGAGTGCCGGAAGATCGCGGGTCGCAGTAGCCCGCGAGAACCACACCCGTACCGCGGCGGTTACGTAGTCTGGACACATGACCGAACGCAAGCCGCCCGGAGTCAGCTTCGAGTCGTTCGTCGACAAACAGATCCGCGAGGCCGCGGAGCGCGGCGAGTTCCGGGGCCTGTCCGGCTTCGGCAAGCCCCTCCCCGACGACTCGGCCCCGTACGACGAGCTGTGGTGGATCAAGGGGAAGATGCACCGCGAGGGCGCGTCCGTCCTGCCGCCCTCCCTCGCCCTGCGCAAGGCGGCCGAGGACGCGGAGGCGGCGGTCGCCGCGGCCGTCTCGGAGCACCAGGTGCGCCGCGTCCTCGGGGAGATCAACACCAGGATCACCGAAGCCCTCGCCCGCCCGCCGGCCGGTCCCCCGCTGAACCTGAGGCCCTTCGACGTGGAGGCCGCGGTGGAGCGGTGGAGGGCGGGACGTCCGTAAGTCCCCGTCTCGGTCCGCAGGCCCCAAGCCCGACGCGCAGGTCCTCCGCCCGATTCGCAGGTCTCCCGCCCGATCCGCAGGTCCCAGCCCGATTCGCAGGTCTCCCGCCCGATGCGCAGGTCCCCCCGACCCCGAGGAGTCCCCATGAACAGCGCCGGTCTGTTGCTCGACTCGTTCGGCCGGATCCGTGAGGTCGTCCACGAGGCCGTGGAGGGCCTCACGGACGAGGAGCTCACCGTACGGATCGACCCCGACGCCAATTCGGTCGCCTGGCTCGTCTGGCACCTCACCCGCGTCCAGGACGACCACCTCGCGGACGCCTTCGACACGGACCAGCTGTGGACCTCGGACGGCTGGGCGGACCGCTTCGGGCTGCCCTTCCCGAAGCGCGCCACCGGCTACGGGATGACGAGGGCGCAGGTCGACGCCGTCCGCGCCCCGGCGGAGCTGCTGCTCGGCTACCACGACGCCGTGCACGCCCGTACGGAGGAGCTGATCCGCACGGTCACGAACGCGGACCTGGACCGGATCGTCGACACCCGCTGGGACCCGCCGGTCACCCTCGGCGTCCGGCTGGTGTCGGTGATCGCGGACGACCTCCAGCACGCGGGACAGGCGGCGTACGCCCGGGGTGTGGTGGAGCGGCGGGAAGGCCCGTGACCGACCCGTTCGACTGACGGGATCATTTGTTCGGCACGTGCGTACAACCCCCGTGGACGATCATGAGTCCAACCGTCGTGGCGATCGCCACGCTCGGTTGTCCTGGGGGGAATCGCACCGTGCAGCACCGTTCGTCAGCCCGTCGTCTCGCCGCGGCCGTGACCGCCGTCCTCGCCGTCACCGCCGGCACCCTGGCGGCCGGTCCGGCCGCCCTCGCCGCCCCGTCGGGCGCCCTCACCGCCGTCTCCGGCGCCACGGCCACCACTGCCGCCGCGCCCGTGCCGTACCCGGCGGCGGACGACGCGATCGTCTCGGGCGCCGGGACCACCGGCTTCCTGACCTTCACCACGGGCACGACGGAGCGGGAGCTCCGCTGGACCCGGTACGCGGACGGCACCTCGACCGTCCTCACGGTCCCCGAGGGCGGCGGCTTCGACCCCACCGGCAGCGACGTCGTGGTCACCGGCGACTCGACCGACCCGCGGCAGATGCGCTCCGTCACGCTCACGGACATGGGCGCCCCGGACGCCGCGCCCGTCCACATCGACCTCGGCGCACTGTCGGCCACCTACGTCAAGGTCGTCGGCCCGGACTCGGTCCTCGCCGCGGCGCCCGGGCCGAACAACACGCAGAAGCTGCTCCTCGTCACCGACGAGAACGGCACCACCCACTCCCGCGAGATCACCGGCCTCCCCGTCGACGCGCTCCACTTCTTCACCAACGCGCCGGCCGTCGGCGGCCAGGCGGTCGTCGCCTACGTCACCGGCCCGGAGGGCGCCCGCGAGAACGGCCGGGCCGTCATCGACCTGGCCACCGGCGCGGTCGTCGAGACGTACGCGGCCGGCGGGTACGAGTACCTCTACAGCGGTCTCGCCCTCTCGGTCACGCACGTCGCCTGGGCGGAGGCCCGCCCGGAGGGGACCGGCATCGTCACCGTCGACCGGAAGACCGGCGCCCGGCGGTGGGTCCCCCTCCACATCGCCGACGGGTACGTCCTCGGCCTCGTCGGCAACTGGCTGGTGTACGCCGTCCCGAGCAAGCTCACCGAGAACGGCACCTTCCCCGACACCCGGGTGCGGGCCCTCGATCTGACCAGTGGCGACGCCGCCGACATCACCGACTACGCCACCTCGGCGCAGGCCGCCTCGGACGGCACCCTGCTCGTACGCGGCGGTACGGTCGCCGAGGGCGAGGGCCTCTACAAGGTCTCCCCCGTCGCGGGCGCGCAGCCCTCCGTCGAGAAGGTCGCGACGACGAACCAGCCCACCGCGCTGACCTACCTCGGCTCCCAGGTGCCGGCCGTCGTCGACCTCGACCGGGACCGCGAGGTCGAGCTGAAGTGGCGGATGTCCCGGCTCAACGCCGACGTCTCCCTCAAGCTCACCCACCTCAGGACCGGGCAGACCTTCACCCGCGAACTGAAGCTGCACCGCGACTTCCCCTCCCAGTACACCTTCGACGACATCACCTTCGGCCTGACCTGGCAGGGCGTCCTCGACGACCTGTCGAAGGACGGCAAGTCCGCCTTCAACGGCGACTACGCCTGGTCGTTCCGCGCCGTCCCGCAGAACGGCATCGGGCCCGAGGTGAAGCAGGCCGGCACCTTCAAGGTGGTCCGCTCGGTCAAGCCGCACGACTACAGCGACAACGGCTCGCCGGACCTCTTCGCGCGGGACGCCGGGGGGTCGCTGTGGCGCGCCGACACGACGTACAACTCGTACACCAGGCGGCTGATGCCCACGTACCAGCGCGCCTCGGTGGGCTCCGGCTGGAACGCGTACGACCGGATCGAGTCCGTCGGGAACGTCGCGGGGACGGGCGTCGCCGACACGATCGCCCGCGACACCACCGGCGTCCTGTGGCTGTACCAGGGCACCGGCGACGAGAAGAGGCCTTTCGCGACCCGCACGAAGATCGGTTCCGGCTGGGGCGGCTACAAGGAGCTCGCGGGAGGCTCCGACCTCAACGGCGACGGCCGCCCCGACCTCGTCGCCACGGACGCCTCCGGCGTGCTGTGGCTCTACAAGGGCACCGGCAGCGCGACCGCCCCCTTCGCGGCCCGCGTCAAGGTCGGCGGCGGCTGGGGCGGCTACAACCAGCTGACGGCCGTGGGGAACCTGGCCGGCGGCCCGGCCGGCGACCTGCTCGCCCGCGACACGGCCGGCGTGCTCTGGCTGTACCTCGGCAA
>NZ_MWIG01001210.1:0-200 GCF_002156145.1 Streptomyces sp. NRRL B-24572
GCCCCGCCCGTGCCCCCTTCCGGTTCCGCGGAGGCGCCGTCGGAGGCCGGCATCCGCCATGTCTCCGACGGCGACTCGGGCGGCTCGTACGTGGACCCGATCGCCGATCCCTTCGGCGACCCCGGCTACGAGCCGTACGACTACCTCCCGGCGGCCTGGGAACCCTCCCCGCCGCCTTCCACCGACCAGAACTGACCGAC
>NZ_MWIG01001210.1:253-537 GCF_002156145.1 Streptomyces sp. NRRL B-24572
GTCGCGGCGGTCGCCCCCGCCGGCTGCCCCTCGGAGGAAGCCGCCCGGGAAGCCGCCTGGGAAGGGGACGGGGACGAGGACTGGGGCTGTGATGTCGGCGACACTTCTCCCGCCGCCTTCGGCTTCGCGCGCAGCGAGCTGATCGACCAGTAGAGGCCGAGGGCGCCGAGCAGCAGCGCCAGCTCCGGGATCTCGAAGATCGCGAAGAAGAAGCCCCACATGCCCGAGAGGATCGCGTACCGCGCCCGTCGCTGCGCCGGGTCCGTCGGCCCCCAGCGGATGCC
>NZ_MWIG01001211.1:0-630 GCF_002156145.1 Streptomyces sp. NRRL B-24572
GACGCTCCGCGCGCCGGCGGCCATCACGTCGGAGGCGGCGAAGACGGCGTCCAGGTCGGGCCTGCGGTCCAGGAGTTCCCGCATGGCCCGCCGGCCGCCCTCCTCGGTGAAGTCGCCGTTCGCGACGAGCGCCTCGTCGGGTGCGAGTCCGGCCTCCGTGAGGCCCTCGCGGTAGCCGTCGAGCCGGCAGCGGGCCACGTACATGTCGAGGGGTCCGGTGACGGTGGCGATACGGCTCCGGCCGCGCGCCGCGAGGTGGGCGACGGCCGCCCGCCCGGCGCCGGTGTTGTCGGAGTCGACGAAGGCGACGCGCTCGGCCTCGGTGCGGCGGCCGTTGAGGACGGCGGGCAGGCCGAGGGCGCGGACCTGGTCGGGCAGCGGGTCGTCGCCGTGCACGGAGACGAGGAGGACGCCGTCGACGCGCTGGGCGGCGAGGTACTGCTCGAAGCGCTGCCGCTCCTGTTCGCTGCGGATGAGGGTGAGCAGCAGCTGCTTGTCGGCGTCGGCGAGTTCGGCGCTGACGCCGCGGATGATGTCGAGGAAGTACGGCTCGGCGAAGAGGCGCGCCTCGGTCTCGGGGATCACCAGGGCGACGGCGTCGGTGCGGCTTCCGGCGAGGGCGCGGGCGGC
>NZ_MWIG01001212.1:0-538 GCF_002156145.1 Streptomyces sp. NRRL B-24572
TGAGGTACGCCATCGGGGGCTCCCCGACGAGCTCGGTGAACCGGCGGGCGAGCGCGGCCCGGGACACGCCCGACTTCGCGGCGAGCGAGGCGACGGTCCAGGGGTGGGCGGGGTCGTTCTGGAGCAGCCGGAGCGCCCGGCCGACCACCGGGTCGCCCATCGCGCGGTACCAGGCGGGGGCCTCGGCCCCCGGCCGGGAGAACCAGGCGCGGACGGCGGCGATGAGCAGCAGGTCGAGGACCCGGTCGAGGACGACGCTCTGGCCGGGTTCGTCGCGGGAGATCTCCTCGTCGAGGAAGGGCATGAGGGGGCAGCTCCACACGTCGGCGGGCAGGTGCACGAGGCCCGGCAGGGCGTCGAGGAGCCTGCGGCCGACCTCGCCGTCCATCAGGTAGGTGCCGACGAGGACCGTGGTGCCGCCGTCGGGGGCGTTGCCCCAGGTGCGGACGCCGAGGCGCATGGACTGGGCGAGCGGCTCCCCGGAGAGGGTGGTGCAGCGGCCGTCGGGGCCGATCCTGGCGCGGGGCGGGGCGTCGGG
>NZ_MWIG01001213.1:0-823 GCF_002156145.1 Streptomyces sp. NRRL B-24572
CGGGCGCCACGCGTACGCGTGCGGCGGCTGTCGGGACGCGTCCCGCGGGAGGACGGGGGTGGGGGCGGCGCGAACTTCCGGCCGGGCGCGGGGCCGAAGAGTCCGGCCCGGTAGAGCCCGTACGTGACGCGCCGCTCCGCCGCCGCCTCGAGCGCGTCCCGGAGGGCTCCGTCGCGCAGCAGCGCGGCGGGACCGAGCAGGCCCTCGACGACGGCGAGCGCACCGGCGACGTCGCCGTGGTCGAGCCGCTCGCGGACACCGGTGAGACAGTCCGGACGCCGGTGCGCCTCGTCGACGGCCCGTACGCAGGGGAGCGGGGTCCCGGTCAGCGCGACGAGGAGCTCCTCGCGCCGGAGTTCGGCCGGGTCGTGGTCGAGCGGCGTCAGCACCCCGTCGACCAGGCCGATCCGGTGCCGGGCGCCCCGGCACTCCACGAGGCGCGGCGCGCCCGCCGGGTCGGGCGGCCGCGGCGGACCGGTCGGTGCGTGACCGGGTACGAGCGCGGCGGCGACCAGCGGATGCAGCTGCCCGGCCTCGACGAGACCGGCACGCAGCAGCTCCAGATCGGGCAGCAGCCAGGTGGCCGCGTCCGGCAGGACGGGCACCGTGGCGGAGGCGCGCCGGACGGCCCGCGACGGCGTGCGGGGCGGTTCCCCGGACGGGTCGGCGTCGAGGAGCAACCGGTGCCTCCTGCCCAGGCGTACGGCGACGGGGCCCGCCGGCCGGCCCTCGGCGCGCAGCAGGATCGCGGCCTCGTCCGCCCACCGGTCCACGGCGCAGCGGAGTCCGCCCTGGGGCAGTTCCGGATCCGGCGCGGACGGGC
>NZ_MWIG01001214.1:0-540 GCF_002156145.1 Streptomyces sp. NRRL B-24572
TCGCCACCGCCGCCCCGGCCCTGCCGGACGCGGTGCAGCAGGCGGCGGCCTCGGCCCGGCTCCTCGACATCCTTCTTGAGGGGCTGCGCTCCCGGTAGGGCATTTTCCCGGTAGGGCCTTTTACGGACGGCGTTCTTCGTGGTCCGGCTTCGTGGTCCGGGCGGACCAGCGAGCATGACACGAACGTGTGAGCGGTTACGCCCGGATACACGAAGTCGCCCCGGACGAGTGGTAAGTGGACGCGGCGCTTCGGCATGCCCTCGCTCTGTGGCAGGCTTGGCCGATATTCGGGTCTGAGCGTGCGTACGGGGGCTTCCGCGATGAGCGGTGACAGTCGGGACGATCCGCTGGTCGGCGGTGGCACGGAGACCGGGGGCCTTCCCTCCCGGCAGGTTCCGAGCCAGGGCGGGCCGGGAGGTCTCTCCGGCGCGCCGGCGTCTTCCGGAGCACCGGGGGCGCCGTCCGTGCACGCCGAGCCGCATGCCGAGCCGGTCGACGCGAGCGTGCCGCAGCAGCGCGAAGGCAGGCCGGGTGCCGGGG
>NZ_MWIG01001215.1:0-729 GCF_002156145.1 Streptomyces sp. NRRL B-24572
CCCCACTTGATCTGGGTGGCCGCGTTGGTCTTCCAGTCGGCACCGGCCGAGGACATCTTCGAGCCCGGCAGGGCCTGGACCAGGCCGTAGGCGCCGCTGGACGAGTTGGTCGCGCTGGGGTTCCAGCCGGACTCGTGCTCGACGATCTTGCTGAACGACGCGTACTGCGAGGCGGGGACGATCTGACGAGCGAGCTCCTGCGGGCTGGAGGCCGAAGCCGAGCCCGTCGTGCCCAGCACCGCACCGGACGCGCCCAGCAGCACGGCTGCGGAGACGGCGATCTTCTTGTTGCGGGCAGAGACACGAGTGGTGAGCGAGCGGATCAAGGTATCGACCTAACGTCGGGGACAAGGGGCGCGCCAGGCGTTTTCGGCAAGCCGGAACCAGAGCCCGGGAGACCCGGGAGCTGGGGGGGACCGGCCGTCCGTGGCGCTGCGATGAGCACCGGCTGCCTGGCGACGTCCACCAGAGAAGCAGGGCCGGAACTCCGATGCAACGACCCCCTGTACGAGGAAGGTTCGGACCCGGGGGGTGTGGGGGAGGTGGTTGCTGTGCGGTGTTTCCGCAGGTCATGCGGGGGTGTGGGGTGGTTTGAGGTGGTGTGCCGGTCTACTATTTCGGGTCGTACGTGATGTAGGTCCTATGGGGCGCCTCACTCGGAGAGGGCTCTTCCGGGGCCTCGAATGTGACCTGGGCCTCGAAGTTCGCCCGCCGCGTGGCCCGCCGCAG
>NZ_MWIG01001215.1:798-1001 GCF_002156145.1 Streptomyces sp. NRRL B-24572
CAGCATCTGGAACGGCATCCAAGGGCCCACTCCGCCCGTGAGCAGAGCCGACGCGAACATCGTCACCGAGCCCAGGACGAAGCCGAAGCCCGGCCCCAGGACCCGGCCGCTCAGCACCATCAGGAAGAACATCGGCTCCAGACCGGCCGTCCCCGCCCCCAGCGGGCGGAGCGCCGCGCCCACCGCGGCGAGCACACCCAGCA
>NZ_MWIG01001216.1:0-582 GCF_002156145.1 Streptomyces sp. NRRL B-24572
ACCGTGACCAGCCACAACCACGATGAAACAACCCCATTGGGGCGCTTGGGACCTCAGCCCTCGCGGGCCGTGGACTCCGCGAACACCCGCACCGCCTCGTTGACCGCCGCGCAACGAGCCGTCCGCACCGCGTCCGACAACGGCCGCAACGCCTGGGCCCGCAGCGTCGACGCCGATGCTGAAATCGCCCCTCCCGGGTCGTCCGAGGACGCCATCGCCAAGATCGCCGCGATCTCCTCCGCCCGCTGCAGCACCCGCAACGCCCGCCCGGGCGTCCCCGCCGGCCAATCCACGTCCGGCCGTGACCGCAAGTGCGCCGACAGCTCCGCGCGCACCCCCGGCCGATCCGAAGCCACGTCCAGCGCCTGCAACGCCCCCGCGCTGTTGCGGATCGCGTCCGTCAGCCCGTGCTCGGCTTCGCCCAGTCCGACGTACTCGGGAGCCGACGGCGAAGACAGCGAGTAGACCGTCCACCGGACCAGCCCCTCGGCGATCGGCTCCGGCACCAGCCCGGAGCCGAGGTCCGGCAGTACGACCGCGTCGCCCGCGCGCAGTGCCGCCTCCGTGAACGGGCCGCCGCCA
>NZ_MWIG01001217.1:0-531 GCF_002156145.1 Streptomyces sp. NRRL B-24572
AGTTCGATCGCCAGCGGCAGACCGTCGAGGCGCCGCACGACCTCGCCCGCGGCCACCGGGTCGTCCTCGACGCGGAACCCGGGGCGGACCGCGGCCCCCCGCTCCCCGAGCAGCCGCAGCGCCATCCCGGTCGGCAGCGGGCCCAGGGGCCGTATCGCCTCCCCCGGGACGCCGAGCGGCTCCCGGCTCGTGGCGAGCACCCGGAGCTCCGGGCAGCGCGCGAGGAGGGTCTCGGCGAGTTCGGCGGCCGCGCCGATCAGGTGCTCGCAGTTGTCGAGGAGGAGCAGCATCCGCCGCCCGGCGCAGTGCTCGACGAGCCGGGCGAGCGGATCGCCGCCGCCGCGCAGCTCCTCGGCCCCGGCGCCGCGCAGCACGGTCTCGCGGGCGCCGACGGCCGCGAGGACCGCTTCGGGGACGGCCTCCGGGTCCCGTACGGGCGCGAGTTCCGCCACCCAGACGCCGTCCGGCCAGTCCCCGGCACCCCGCTCGGCGGCCTCCTGCGACAGCCGGGTCTTCCCGGCCCCGCCGGGC
>NZ_MWIG01001218.1:0-696 GCF_002156145.1 Streptomyces sp. NRRL B-24572
GTCCAGGTCTTCGCCTCGGACATGCGCCACTTCGAGCGCGTCCTGGAACGCATCGCGGGCGAGCCCTTCGTGGAGCGCACCAAGTCCGTCCTGGTGCTCTCGCCGCTGCTGCGGCGCTTCGCCGCCGGCTCGCCCGCTTAGCGGGCGTGGGCCGCCGGGGCGGTGCGGGCCGTGGTTCCCGCACCGCCCCTCGCCCGCCCACCCCCGTGGGGCGGTCTACTCGGTCGGGTACTCGATCTGCCACGGCAGCACGTCGAAGTCGCCCGTGCCGGCCTTGACCTTCTCGAAGGGCGGCATGCTCTGGCACGGCGGCAGCTCGCTGGTCTGGCCCCGGGTCATCCAGCTGTAGCCCAGCCGGTCGTGCCGGCCGAGGTCGTGCACGGACACCCCGACCCGCTTGCCGCGGAAGCCGTCCACGTCGGTCTCGGTGACGACCCCCGTCACGACCGCGACCTTTCCGCCCGTGACCAGGCAGTCCACCTTCGCCACGGCGTAGCCGCCCCGGCCGCCCTTGTAGTGGCTGAACCGGAACGTGCCGGTGGCCGACTCCGGATCCTTGTTGTCCTTCGCCGCCAGGTGCGCGTCGAAGCTGAACGTGATGTCGTCCCCGGCCGGCCGGTACAGCTTCGCGGTGCCGGTCAGCGCGGCCGCCTCCCGGACGACGCCCGTCCCGTGCCCGCCGTCCCCGCCCGAGGC
>NZ_MWIG01001219.1:0-895 GCF_002156145.1 Streptomyces sp. NRRL B-24572
GCCCCCCACTCCCCCCGCCGCCCCCCGTGGCGAGGCGATCGTGAAAGTGGCGGAGGAGCGCGCGGTGAGCACCGGCGCGGGGACGAGAGCGCCCCCGGCGTCATAGGTCGGCACCCGGTCGCTGCCGGTGGCGAACCCGGTGCTCCGATGGGTGCCGGGCGGGCGCCGGACGGTGGCCGTGCAGCGGGCGGAGGCGCCCGGGGCGAGCAGGGCCGCGGTCCCGTCGCACTGCACGCTCCCGGGGCCGAGCCGCAGGGCGGGGTCCTCGACGCGGACGGCGTGGACGGGCCGGTCGCCCCGGTTGGTGGCGGTGTACGTGACGGTGGCGGTCCCGGCGGGGGCCGCGCCGACCGCCCGCCCCGACCGCCCGGCGGCCCCGATCGAGACCCGCTCGGTGAGCGAGAGGCCCGCGGCGACCCCGGCGTACCCGGAGCGGGCGGTCGTGTCGCTCCGCAGGCCGAGGGACGGGACGCCCCCCTGGGCCCGCGCGGTGGCGAGGCGCATCCCGGGCAGGGCGCGGAAACGGGCGATGCACTCCATCTCCCCGAGCGCGGCGAGCGGCTGCCGGGGGCACCGTACGGCCCCGTCGGGCACGCCGGGGTCGTCGACCCGCACCCCGTACACATGCGCCTCGCCCAGGTTCTCCAGCCGGTACCGCTTCACGACCTGCGCCCCCACCCGTACCGCCGGCGGCCGCACCGCGCTGTCGGAGCGTCCGTTCACGGTGACGGTCATCCGCAGGGCTCCGTCCCCGGACCCACCGGCCCACGCGGCGGCCCCGGGCAGCAGGAGCAGCACCGCCGTCAGCAGCCCACCGCTCACCCGGCGGAGGTAATAGTCAGATGATCTGCCCGCACGCGTCATGCGCCCCATGCCACCGCCCGCCCCCGACCAC
>NZ_MWIG01000122.1:0-31710 GCF_002156145.1 Streptomyces sp. NRRL B-24572
CCCTGGGCCAGCGAAAGCTGCCGGGCGGCGCTGGGGATCGCGTACCGCGAGACGGAGTCCCTGATGGGCGCGAGGACGAGCTCGCCGGCCTCGGCGATGTCGCCGCCGAGCACCACACGGCTGGGGTTGAGGAGGTTGCAGAGGTTGGCGATGCCGCTGCCGATGTGCCGTCCGACGTCGGCGATCACCCGGCGGCAGCCGGGGTCGCCCTCCCGGGCCAGCTGGACGACCCGCTCCATGGTCAGATCGGGGCCGTGGCTCGGCTGGAGCAGCGGCAGGACGTAGCGGGCGGCGGTGAAGGTCTCCAGGCAGCCCCGGTTGCCGCAGCGGCAGACCGGTCCCGACTCGTCCAGGGTGATGTGCCCGATCTCGCCGGCGGTGCCGCCCGGCCCCCGGTAGACCCGTCCGTCTATGACGAGTCCGGCGCCGACGCCGCTGGCCACCTTGATGTAGGCCAGGTCCTTGACGCCCCGGCCGCTCCCCCAGACCAGCTCGCCGAGCGCGCCGAGGTTGGCGTCGTTGTCGACGTGCACGGGGACGCCGAGCCGGGCGGAGAGCTCCTCGGCGGGGTTGATGCCGCTCCAGCCCGGCAGGATCGAGGTCGAGCCGAGCGTCCCGGAGGAGACGTCGATCGGGCCCGGCACGCCGAGGCCGACGCCGATCACCTTGTCGTAGCCGATGCCGGTGGCCCTGACCAACCGCTTGACCAGCTGTTCCGCCCGGTCGAAGCCCTCGGCGGCGGAGGCGTCCACGTCCAGCGGCTCGGCCTCCTCGGCGAGCACCTGGTGGGCGAGGTTGCCGACGGCGACCCGGAGGTGGGTGTGGCCGAAGTCCACGCCGATCACGATGCCGGCGTCGCCGGAGAGCGAGACGCTGCGGGCCCGCCGGCCCCCCGCGGAGGTGGGCGTGACCTCGACGGTGCCGCCGTCCTTCAGCTCCCGCACGATGTTGGAGACCGTGGCGGCGGAGAGGCCCGTCGACCGGGCGATCTCCGCCTGGGTGAGCGAGCCGGCCATGCGCACCGCCCGGACGACCCGTTCGAGATTGGCCCTGTGCAGAGACGTCTGCGACCCCGGAGTCTCCATCGACTCACTCACTCCCACCGTTTTCTCCAACATGTGAACTCTAAGGGGACTCTTTCGGCTCGGTTCCCGTCAAGAGCTTGAGGGTCGGACGGCGCGGGTCACACGACGCGCGGGGCCCCCGGCGCGGGTGCGCCGGGGGCCCTGGAAAGCTGCGACAGCGGGGTTACTTCACGGCGCCGGCGGTCAGACCGGCCACCACCTGCCGCTGGAAGACGATGTACGCCGCGAGGACCGGGAGCATCGCCATCACGAGGCCGGCGAAGAGGCCGGACCAGTCGCCCTTGTAGCCCTGGCTGACGGCCAGCTGGACGAGGCCCTGCGAGAGCACCTTGTTCTCCGGCTCGGTGTTGAGCACGGTCGGCAGCAGGTACTGGTTCCACTGGCCGAGGAAGTTGAAGATGCCGACGCTGATCAGGCCCGGCCTGGCCATCGGCAGCATCACCTGGAAGAACGTCCGGGTGTGCGAGGCGCCGTCCACGAAGGCCGCTTCCGCCACCGAGGTCGGCAGGGTGCGGAAGAAGGCCGTGAGGAAGAAGACGGTGAACGGCAGCGAGTACGCGATGTAGACCAGGATCAGGCCGTGCAGCGTGTTGAGCAGGGCCATGTTCTGCATCACGTAGAAGAGCGGCACGAGCGCCAGGATGATCGGGAAGCTCATCCCTCCGATGAAGAGGAAGTAGATGAAGCGGTTGCCCGGGAACTCGAAGCGGGCCAGGACGTAGGCCGCCATCGAGCCGAAGAGGAGCGTGCCGACGAGCGAGCCGCCGACCACCAGGAGGGTGTTCAGGAAGTAGTCGCTCATGTGCGCCTCGGTCCAGGCACGCGACCAGTTCTCGAAGTGCAGCCTGTCGGGCAGCGCCCACGGCGAGGTGAAGATCGACTTGTCGTCCTTGAAGGAGGTCATGACCGCCCAGAGCAGCGGCATGACGACCATGATCGCCCAGATGATCAGGACGCCGTGCGAGAAGACGTTCAGGGTCGCGCCCTCGGCCTTGGCGGTCCTGCGCGGCGCGGGCGCCGCCGTCCTGGTGACCGCGGGTCCGGGGCCGGCCGGGGATCCGGGGGTCCCGACGCCGGTGGTGGCAGTGTCGGTCGTCTTCATCAGAACTCCAGCCGCTCGCGCCGGCCCAGCTTCATCACGACGGCCGCGAAGGCGAGCGTGACGATGAGGAGCGCGACGCCGATGGTCGTTGCGTAGGCGGCCTGACCGTCCCGGAACGCCTTCTGGTACACGTACAGCGGAAGGACGATGGTGGAGAAGTCGGGCCCGCCGCCGTTGGGGCCGACGGTCATGATCTGCACGACGGCGAAGGACTCCGCGCCGAGCGCGAGGATGCCCATGTAGATCCAGCCCGACTGCACGGTGTCCCAGAGCAGCGGCAGGGTGATCTTGAAGAAGGTGGTGAAGCGGTTGGCGCCGTCGAGCAGGGCCGCCTCGTAGAAGTCCCTCGGAATGGACGCCATGCCGGCCGAGAAGAGGACGACGAAGAATCCGACCGTGGACCAGACGAGGACCACCATCACGCAGATGAGGGCGAGGTCCGGATCGCCGAGCCAGTCCGGCTGGATGCTGCCGAGACCGACGCCCTTCAGTACGGAATTGATGGCTCCGCTGTTCGGGTTGTACGCGAACTGGAAGAGCAGCGCGACGATCGCGATCGACAGCACCTGCGGGAAGAAATAGACGATCTTGTAGAACGAGGAACCGCGCACACCTGCGATCGCCGCGCCCCTGCGGCGCCGACCGCCGACATTGAGCATGAAGGCGAAGAAGAGCGCGAGCCCCACGGTCACCAGCGGCAGCACCACCGCGAAGGTCAGACTGTGCTGGAGCGATTTCCAGAAGATCTCGTCGTCCAGCATTCTGCTGTAGTTGTCGAATCCGACCATCCCGAATTCGGGGCTCAGTCCGGTCCAGTCCGTGAACGAGTAGTAGATGGACTGGACGAACGGCCAGATGACGAACAGCGTATAGAGCGCGAGGGGCACCGCCAGGAACCCCACGATGAAACGGTACTTGCCGTGTTGCATTCCTACCGACCCCGATCTTCCCGCGGAGACGCCCCGCTGGTGCCACGCGCTGCTGGTGCCGCGCGCCAAGGGGCCGGGGCCCGCTCCCGGTCGGCGGGAAGGGACCCCGGCACTGTGTGTCTCAGTGCTTGTAGTGCTTGATGCTCGAGTCCTTGGCCGCTTCATCGGCGAACTTCTGGATCTTCTTGATGGTCTCGGCCGGGGTCGCGCGGCCGGCCATCATCTCGCCGAGGCCGGCGACACCGATCTTCTCCTTCTGGAGGGCGACGTACCAGTCCTGGAGGCGCGGGTTGACGACGTTCTGGCCGGCCTTCTCCAGGGCGGCGACACCGGACTTGAGGCCCGGGGTCAGGTCGATGCCGTCGGTGCCGCCGTTGAAGGCGGTCAGGGACTTCACGGACTTGGTGAAGTTCTTGGAGGAGTCCTCGCTGAGCATGATGCGCAGCTGCTCCAGACCGCCCTCCAGGTTCTTCGCCTTCGCCGGGACGATGAAGGGCTCGCCGCCGGACGCCCAGATGGTGCCGAAGGGCATCTTGTCGGAGGAGTCGATGCCGGTCGGGGCGGAGACGGCCAGGTCGAAGTCGGCCGGCATGGTCTTCGCGGCCTCGTTCTCGACCCAGGAGCCGTTCGGGATGAACAGCGCCTTGCCCTCGGTCCAGGCGGTCTGCGACTGGATGTGGTCGAGGCCGGGGGTGCCCTTGAGGATGTAGCCCTTCTTGACGAGCTCGTAGTACGCCTCGAAACAGGCCTTGACCGCGGGGTGCTCCCAGGCCTTCGGCTCCAGGTTGTCGATGGCGTCGAGGACCTCGCGGCCGCCGACCTTGCCGATCATCGGGTACAGCGAGAAGGGGACGTAGTACGGGTACTTTCCGGCGTACGTCCAGCCGGCGATGCCCTTCTTCTTGGCCTTCTCGCAGACGGCCAGCATCTCGTCCCAGGTCTCGGGGTACTTCGCGTCGAGGGAGTCGAGCAGCTTCTGCGAGTACCAGACGCCGTAGACCGTGTACGCGTAGTACATGATCCACACCGGGTCGCCGTCGAACTGGCCCATCTCGACGATGCCCGGCCGCAGCGTGTCGCGGACCTTCTTGCTCGGGTCGTCGATGGACGGCGCGTCCAGGAGCGGGGTGAGGTCCGCCAGCTGCTTCTGGCCGACGAGGACGCCCATGTCCATCTGCTCGGCGCCGGAGTTGTCGATGAGGTCCGGCGGGGTGCCGCCGTTGAAGCGCGGCTGCAGCGTGGTGGTGATCTTCTGGGTCGGGGTGAACTTGACCGTCGCCTTGGGGTAATTGGTCTCATAGACCTTGATCGCGTCCTTGGCGTACTGCTGTCCGAAACCGCCGTCGAAGAGGACGAACTCCAGCCCCGCCGACTCGTTCACCCCGAGCGGGTTCTTTTCGGACTTCGTGCCCTTCTCGACCTTTTCGTTGCCACCGTCACCGCTGCTCGCGCAGGCGGACAGGAAGCCCATCGTCGGTACGGAGATCAGACCGACAGCGGCGGAACGCTTGATCAGATCGCGACGGCCGAGGCCCTCACCGTTGTGTGCGGAGGTGGATCCCATGCTCAAGTCCTCGCCTTCATTCAGGACTCAGGCGGTGTACCGGTCGCCCGTTTCTCACTCGCCACAGGCGAAGGGCCCCGCCACCGCGGTCAATTGCAGCCGGGTCGTGCACGCGTCGGGCCGTCGGCGGATTGCTCCGACTGGCTGGACGCCGACAGGTATAGTCCACTTCCCTTCACGGGAGCAAGATCGAAACCAGCTTTCCACGGCCATCTTTCCCGAGTTGAGACCTCCGGGATAAGCACGCTGGATCTGCGGCGTTTCGTCCAAGCATTCGCCGCGCAACACCCTTGACACGGCATCAGGGTCACCCCATCCCCCGGGCCCGCGCCGGGATGCGCGACGGCGCGCGGGAGGGAAGGGATAAAAGGGGACATATGTTCAGCATTGAAACAGCCGTGTCACAAACCAGTTGCCCGGTGAAGATCTCGTGAGAAGGATCCTGGATCATAGAGGTCCCCGCCGCGCCCTGCCTCCGGCACGGGCGCGCGGTGGAACCTGCCTTGTTCCATACGGATCTGGAGATCTACGTGGCCAACTCTTCTGGCCTGAACCGCGCGGGCATCGTGTCCCGTGTCACGGTCGCGGCGATAACCGCCGCTCTGGTCGGCACCACGACGGCCGCCTACGCCGCCGACGCGCCGGCCACCCCCAGCGCTGTGAAGCCCTCCTCCACCGCTTCGGCCACCGCCGACGCCGGTACCGCGGCCGCCTCGGCCGACGCCGAGCTCCGCTTCCTGAACGGCGTCTCCGGCGACACCCTCTGGTGGTACGAGCCGAACGGCTCCGGCGGCTTCGAAGCGCGCAACTACGCCACCAACACCTGGGGCAGCGTCAAGAACGCGCAGCAGGCCGACAACGACGGCGACGGCATCGCCGACGACACCTGGATCTGGTACACCTCCGGCACCATGGCCTACGGCGCCGGCGAGTCGACCTCCTCCTCGTTCACCACCGTCGGCAGCGGCTGGAACATCTACAACAAGATCGTCTCGCCGGGTCAGCTCGGCGGCGGCGCGGCCGCGGACATCATCGCCCGCGACTCGTACGGCACCCTGTGGCTGTACCTCGGCTACGGCAACGGCAAGCTCACCAGCCGTTACAAGGTCGGCACCGGCTGGAACATCTACAACCAGATCGCCGGCGTCGGCGACCTGAGCGGTGACGGCAAGGCCGACATCGTCGCCCGCGACGGCAGCGGCGTCCTGTGGCTGTACAAGGGCACGGGCGACTACAAGGCGCCGTTCGCCGGCCGCACCAAGATCGGCAGCGGCTGGGGCGTCTACAACACCCTGCTCGGCATCGGCGACCTCGACTGGGACGGCCACAGCGACCTGCTCGCCCGTGACACGTCCGGTCGGCTGTACCGCTACAGCGGCAGTGGCTCCGCCACCTCGCCGTTCAAGCCGCGTGTCCTCATCGGCTCCAGCGGCTGGAACACCTACCGCCTCATGTTCTGATCCTCGCTCCCGTCGTGAGACGGGGCGTGCGTGACGAACGAAAGGGCCCCGCTCCTCGGAAGAGGAGCGGGGCCCTTGCCGTATGCCTGCTACCCGATGCGTCAGCCGCGGATCAGGTTGCGGAGCACGTACTGCATGATGCCGCCGTTGCGGTAGTAGTCCGCCTCACCGGGGGTGTCGATGCGGACGACCGCGTCGAACTCGACACCGGTGTCGGTGGTGACCTTGACCGTGCTCGGCGTGGTGCCCTCGTTCAGCTCCGTGACGCCGGTGATGGAGAAGGTCTCCTCGCCGGTCAGGCCGAGCGAGTCGGCCGACTGGCCGGCCGGGAACTGCAGCGGGAGGACGCCCATGCCGATGAGGTTCGAGCGGTGGATGCGCTCGTACGACTCGGTGATGACGGCCTTGACGCCGAGGAGCGCGGTGCCCTTGGCGGCCCAGTCGCGGGACGAGCCGGAGCCGTATTCCTTGCCGCCCAGGATGACCAGCGGGGTGCCGGCGGCCTGGTAGTTCTGCGAGGCGTCGTAGATGAACGACACCGGACCGTCGGCCTGGGTGAAGTCGCGGGTGTAGCCGCCCTCGGTGCCCGGCGCGATCTGGTTGCGCAGGCGGATGTTGGCGAAGGTGCCGCGGATCATGACCTCGTGGTTGCCACGGCGCGAGCCGTAGGAGTTGAAGTCACGACGCTCCACACCGTGCTCGGTGAGGTACTTGCCGGCCGGGGTGTCGGCCTTGATGGCACCGGCCGGGGAGATGTGGTCGGTGGTGACCGAGTCGCCCAGCTTGGCCAGGACGCGGGCGCCGACGATGTCGGTGACCGGGGTGGTCTCCATCGTCATGCCCTCGAAGTACGGGGGCTTCCGGACGTAGGTGGACTCGGCGTCCCACTCGAAGGTGGAGCCCGTCGGGATCGACAGGGCCTGCCACTGGGCGTCGCCCGCGAAGACGTCCTGGTAGGACTTCGAGAACATGTCCTCGCCGATGGCGTTGGCGACGACGTCGTTGACCTCGGCCTCCGACGGCCAGATGTCGGCCAGGTAGACGGGCTTGCCGTCCTGGTCGACGCCGAGGGCGTCCTTGGTGATGTCCACCTTCATGGAGCCCGCGATGGCGTACGCGACGACCAGCGGCGGGGAGGCCAGGTAGTTCATCTTGACGTCGGGGTTGATGCGACCCTCGAAGTTGCGGTTGCCCGAGAGCACCGAGGTCACGGCGAGGTCGTGCTCGTTGACGGCCTTGGAGACCTCCTCCGGCAGCGGGCCGGAGTTGCCGATGCAGGTGGTGCAGCCGTAGCCGACGAGGTTGAAGCCGACCTTGTCGAGGTACGGGGTGAGGCCCGCCTTGTCGAAGTAGTCGGTGACGACCTTCGAGCCCGGGGCGAGGGTGGTCTTGACCCACGGCTTGCGGGTCAGGCCCTTCTCGACGGCCTTCTTCGCGACGAGCGCGGCGGCGACCATCACGTACGGGTTCGAGGTGTTGGTGCAGGAGGTGATCGCGGCGACGGTGACGGCGCCGTGGTCGATCGTGTAGGTCGTGCCGTCGGGGGCGGTCACCTCGACCGGGTTCGACGGGACGCCGTTGCTGACGGCCGGGGCGTCGGAGGCCGGGAAGGACTCCTCGCCGGCCTCGTCGGCGGTGGAGACGTAGTTGCGGACGTCCTGGGCGAACTGCGCGGCGGCGTTCGCGAGGACGATGCGGTCCTGCGGGCGCTTCGGGCCGGCGATGGACGGGACGACCGTGGAGAGGTCGAGCTCCAGCTTCTCGGAGAAGTCGGGCTCGGCGGCCGGGTCGAGCCAGAGGCCCTGCTCCTTGGCGTACGCCTCGACGAGCGCGACCTGCTGCTCGGAGCGGCCGGTGAGCTTGAGGTAGTTCAGGGTCTCGTCGTCGATCGGGAAGACCGCGGCGGTGGAGCCGAACTCCGGCGACATGTTGCCGATGGTGGCGCGGTTCGCGAGGGAGGTGGCGGCGACGCCCTCACCGTAGAACTCGACGAACTTGCCGACGACGCCGTGCTTGCGCAGCATCTCGGTGATGGTCAGCACCAGGTCGGTGGCGGTGGTGCCGGTGGGCAGCTCGCCGGTCAGCTTGAAGCCGACGACGCGCGGGATGAGCATGGAGACCGGCTGGCCGAGCATCGCGGCCTCGGCCTCGATGCCGCCGACGCCCCAGCCGAGCACACCGAGGCCGTTGACCATGGTGGTGTGCGAGTCGGTGCCGACGAGGGTGTCGGGGTACGCCTGGCCGTTGCGGACCATGACCGTGCGGGCCAGGTGCTCGATGTTCACCTGGTGGACGATGCCGGTGCCCGGCGGGACGACCTTGAAGTCGTCGAACGCGGTCTGGCCCCAGCGCAGGAACTGGTAGCGCTCCTTGTTGCGGCCGTACTCCAGCTCGACGTTCTGAGCGAAGGCGTCGTTGGTGCCGAACTTGTCGGCGATGACGGAGTGGTCGATGACCATCTCGGCCGGGGACAGCGGGTTGATCTTCGCCGGGTCGCCACCGAGGGCCGCGACGGCCTCGCGCATGGTGGCGAGGTCGACGACGCAGGGCACACCGGTGAAGTCCTGCATGATCACGCGGGCGGGCGTGAACTGGATCTCCTGGCTCGGCTGAGCCTGCGAGTCCCAGTTGCCGAGGGCCCGGATGTGGTCGGCGGTGATGTTCGCGCCGTCCTCGGTGCGGAGCAGGTTCTCCAGGAGGACCTTCAGGCTGTAAGGGAGGCGCGCGGAGCCCTCGACCTTGTCCAGCTTGAAGATCTCGTACGACTCGTCGCCCACGCGCAGCGTGCTGCGGGCGTCGAAGCTGTTCGCCGACACGACAGTCTCCTTCATCAATGTGCGCGTACTACCGTCATGCTGCCGCCACGACCTCTCGCCGATCCGCTAAGGTAAGGCTAAGTTAGGTAACCCTTACTGGGCGGGCGGCCGCAGTGCGCCGTAAGCAGTTATCTCGATGTCGAGATAACTCTAGTGCATCCCCGCCTTCCGGTCATGCCCGGGCGGCCGTCGATCGCGGTATGTCGCCCCACCCGCCGCCCGGGAGCGGCGCCCGCCCGCCGGTCAGGCCGCCGGCCCCGGTGCCCGGCTCGCCGACCTCGGCGGTTCGAGCCGGAGGAGCTCCCCGGAGGAACAGTCCGAGTCGGGGGTCCTCCACGAGACTTCGCTCTCGCCGTCGCCCGGCGGGGGGCACCGCGCGCCCGCCGGGGCCGCTCGCGGCACGCGAGGCCCACGGGGCTCGCACCGCGTCGAGGACATGACCGACTTACCCGTACGGACGCGCACGAATGGCCGTACCCGTGGCGCGCGTCGAGGATCGAACCATGTTCAGCGGCGCGCACGTGGTTCTGTACACCCGGGACGCGGAGGCCGATCGGGCCTTCCTCAGGGACGTCGTCGGCTTCGAGCACGTGGACGCCGGGGGCGGCTGGCTCATCTTCAGGCTGCCGCCCGCCGAGATCGCGGTGCATCCCACGACGGACGAGCCGATGCACGAGGTCTACCTCATGTGCGAGGACCTCACCGACACCCTGACGGCCCTGGAGGACCGGGGCGCGGAGATCTCACGGGCCATCACCGACCAGGGCTGGGGCCTGCTCGCCGCCGTCCGGCTGCCGAGCGGCACCGAACTCCCCCTGTACGAACCGCGCCACCCGACCGTACACACCGGTTCACCCTGATGGCCCACCCGATGTCGATCACCATCTCATATCTGAGATAACGTGACGCCATGGCAGACGACTACCTCGTACGCATCGGCAAGCTCATCCGTGACGCCCGGCAGCACCGCGGCTGGACGCAGACGCAGCTCGCCGAGGCGCTGGCCACGAGCCAGAGCGCCGTCAACCGGATCGAGCGCGGCAACCAGAACATCAGCCTTGAGATGATCGCCCGGATCGGCGAAGCCCTCGACAGCGAGATCGTGTCCCTGGGCTACGCGGGCCCCATGCACCTCCGGGTCGTCGGCCGCCGCCGCCTCTCCGGCGCCATCGACGTCAAGACGAGCAAGAACGCCTGCGTCGCGCTGCTCTGCGCCTCCCTCCTCAACAAGGGCCGCACCGTCCTGCGCCGCGTCGCCCGCATCGAGGAGGTCTTCCGGCTCCTGGAGGTCCTCAACTCCATCGGCGTCCGCACCCGCTGGGTCAACGACGGCGTGGACCTGGAGATCGTGCCGCCGGCCGAGCTCGACATGGAGTCCATCGACGCCGAGGCCGCGATCCGCACCCGCTCGATCATCATGTTCCTCGGCCCGCTGCTGCACCGCATGGACCGCTTCAAGCTGCCGTACGCCGGCGGCTGCGACCTCGGTACGCGCACGATCGAGCCGCACATGATCGCGCTGCGCCGCTTCGGCCTTGAGGTCACGGCGACCGACAACCTGTACCACGCGCAGGTCGAGCGGTCCGTCTCCCCCGACCGCCCGATCGTCCTGACCGAGCGCGGCGACACGGTGACCGAGAACGCCCTCCTGGCGGCCGCCCGCCACGACGGCGTGACCGTCATCCGCAACGCCTCCTCCAACTACATGGTCCAGGACCTGTGCTTCTTCCTGGAGGCCCTCGGCGTCCGGGTCGACGGCATCGGCACCACGACCCTGACCGTGCACGGCGTGCCGCAGATCGACGTGGACGTCGACTACTCCCCCTCCGAGGACCCGGTCGAGGCGATGAGCCTGGTCGCCGCGGCGGTGGTGACGGAGTCCGAACTGACCATCCGCCGGGTCCCGATCGAGTTCATGGAGATCGAGCTCGCGGTCCTGGAGGAGATGGGCCTCGACCACGACCGCTCGGCGGAGTACGCGGCGGACAACGGCCGCACCCGCCTCGTCGACCTGACGGTCCGCCCCTCCAAGCTGGAGGCGCCGATCGACAAGATCCACCCGATGCCGTTCCCGGGCCTGAACATCGACAACGTCCCCTTCTTCGCGGCGATCGCGGCGACGGCCCAGGGCAAGACCCTCATCCACGACTGGGTCTACGACAACCGCGCCATCTACCTCACCGACCTCAACCGCCTCGGCGGCCGCCTCCAGCTCCTCGACCCCCACCGCGTCCTGGTGGAGGGCCCGACCCGCTGGCGCGCCGCCGAGATGATGTGCCCGCCGGCCCTGCGCCCGGCCGTGGTCGTCCTCCTCGCCATGATGGCGGCGGAGGGCACGTCGGTCCTGCGCAACGTGTACGTCATCAACCGGGGTTACGAGGACCTCGCGGAGCGCCTCAACTCGATCGGCGCGCAGATCGAGATCTTCCGGGACATCTAGGAACCGGCGAGGCCCTGCCACCCTGCACTCAGGTTGGCGGGGCCTCGGCCTCTTCGTGTCCTTCGTGCGACCACGTGGATGCGAGCGCGCCTACGCGGGCAGCGCGGGGAACACGACCACCGAGCCGTCCTTGTTCCGGGCGATCTCGATCGCCACGTCTGTCGCACGGTGGTCGGCCGCAACCTCGTCGCCCAGCCGGCGAATCCGGTTCGCCGCGCGCAGCAGGCGATCGAC
This sequence comes from Streptomyces sp. NRRL B-24572, assembly GCF_002156145.1. Taxonomy (NCBI): domain Bacteria; kingdom Bacillati; phylum Actinomycetota; class Actinomycetes; order Kitasatosporales; family Streptomycetaceae; genus Streptomyces; species Streptomyces sp. NRRL B-24572. The sequence continues at coordinate 11,631 of NZ_MWIG01000122.1, forward strand.
GTCACCGATGTGCATCAGGGGCACCAGACTGGACGAGCGGGCCAGCTCCAGCACCGACAGCCGCTCCAGGACACCGGCGATGCTCGACTCCAGTTCGTCGAGGCGCTGCTGGTCGCGCCTGAGTGCGCGGGCGAAGTGCTCGAACGGGTTGCCGGAGTCGCTCTGGGCGTGCTCGACGGCCTGGAGGACGACGACCCGCCGCATCAACGCGATGGCCAGGGCGGCGAGTTCGAGGTGGGCGCGGAAGGTGCCGCCCTCGTCGTCGATGCCGGGGAACGCCTTGGTCAGCGCGCCGATCTCGACGGCCTTGCCATCGGGCAGCTTGTCGAGTGCCGTCTGCCACCGGGCAAGGCGGCTGTCGGCTTTGCTCAGCGCTGTGTCGATGGCATACACCGCCGAGTCGAGTCCCAGCGAGACACCGAGCTTGCCCTGGTCAAGCAGGATGGCAGTGGCTTTGTCGATGGCACCGCGGCAGCCGTCGAGTGCGCTGCGCTCGTCGTCGAGCTTGTCTTCCTGCAGCTGCTCCAAGAGCTCCGTGATGTGTTCGATGGCCTGCTGGCGCTTGTAGTCGGCATGCGCGCTCGCCCCCACCGCCACGGCCATGAGCACGAGCGGAGCGGCCACGGCGAGTGCCGTGCCGCCGACGGCCGCGGCACCGACGGTCGCACCGGCCCCGCCGACCGTGCCCGCCGCTGCCGCTCCTCCGACCGGCACGAACGTTGCTTTGGAGGCGATCCTGCCCGCCGAGTTCACGAGGTCACCGTAGATGCCGCCGGCCGCCCCCTTCGCCGCCATCGGGCGAACGAGGCCCTGCCCGAATTGAGCGGCGACCTTCGCCGGAACCACCATGCGATACAGGCTCTCGCCGGAAGTGGTCGCCCTGGCCACCGTCAGGGAGCTTCGCGCCGATTGCGTGATGAACTGCGACAGGTGCTGCGCCAGGGGACTCGCGGCGTCGAGCGGGATGCCACGGCCGCGGTCGATCTCGTCGGGCAGCGGATGCGCTTCAAGTGTGACGATCGGCTCGTCAGCCAGGACGGCCAGCACTCCGCGCAGTTCTGCCAGGCGCTCAGCCGTCATCGACTCGCCCGCGGTCAACCCCGGCACTCGGACGTCAGCGGTCGCCAGCGTCCACACGGGCACGGTCGTCTTGCGGTCGTCAGTCATCGTCTCCCCCTCTGCTTTCCGACGGCAGCCTACGGCTGACGCCCGACAAGAACGGCACGGACCTCGTGTTTTCAACTACGGGAGATACCTGTTGACGTCGTCAACAGATTGACGTCGTCGGCGTTGACGGGCGAAGATATACGCTCCCAGCGGGGTTGACCCACCTTGCGCGCGATCGGGTGAAACGGGGAGTGGCGAGTGAGCCTGGAGATGATCGACGGACGGTTCCGGATCACGGGTTCTGTCGGGCGGGGCAACATGGGCGAGGTCCATCGCGCCGAGGATCTCCAGGCAGCGCCGAACTCCCCGTACCGGAATGTCGCGGTCAAGACCATCCTGCGCGGCCGGACCGGAATGGCGGTCGGCACCTCGGGTGCCGGCGAGGAGGTCGCCCGGTTCCGCCGCGAAGTGCGGATCATGCGCATGCTCTCCAAGGGCCACCCGAACCTCACCCTGCTGCTCGATGGCGGGGTGGATACCGCTCAAGGTGACGGACTTCCCTATCTGGCCATGGAACTGCTCGACGGTCATCCGCTCGCCGATCTCATCGACGAGGAACCGCAGCTCCCCGTCTCCTGGGTCGCCGCCATCGGGGCGCAGATCGCCGCCGGGCTCGCCGCCGCGCACACGGCCGGAGTCGTGCACCGCGACCTGAAGCCCGCCAACGTGATGCTGACCCGCGACGGCACCGTCAAGATCCTCGACTTCGGCATGGGCTCGATCGTCGACGACCCGGACCAGACCCGGCTGACCAGCACGGGCGTCAGCGTCGGCACGGCCCGCTACATGGCACCCGAGCAGTTCCGGGCCGAACGCGTCACCGCCCTCGCCGACCTCTACGCGCTCGGCTGCATCCTGTACGAACTGCTGATCGGGCAGCCGCCGTTCTCCGCCCGGACCCCGTACGAGCTCTCCGAGCAGCACCAGCACGCGCGGCCCCCGCTGCTGACCCTGGTGCGCCCGGACCTGCCCGCCGAGCTGGTCCGCCTGGTCGACCGCCTGCTCGAGAAGGAAGCCGAACTGCGGCCCGAGAACGCCGCCCTGCTCCGTGACGTGTTGGTCCCGCTCGCACTCGCGCCGGACGACACGGCCGCCTTCCTTGCCCCGCACTGGCAGGTGATGGACCCGGTGGCCCGGCTGCGGGCCCTGCTCCCGGAGCGCACCCCGGCGGCGCCCGCACCCGTGCCGCGCAGGGAACCGCGCCTGCCCGAGACGATGGACGTCTTCGGCATCCACGCCGACCTGATCAGCGAGTACGAGAGCTTCACCAAGAGCGCGACGGTGATCCGGGACGCCCGGATCGACGGCTTCGTCGCGGACGACATGGCGGCGAAGTCGCAGTGGCCCGACCCGTGGCTGTCGCTGAACCCGTTCTTCGCCGACGGGGGCAAGGTCACCGACCTCGTACGGGACGGGATCCTGCACCCCAGGTGCGCGGAGATCTTCCAGGCAGGCAAGAAGGAGAGCTCGCGGCGCCCGGACGGGCGGCCGCTGACCTTCCATCTCCACCAGCGGCAGGCCATCGAGGCCGCGCAGGCGGGCGACTCCTACGTGCTGACGACCGGTACGGGCTCCGGCAAGTCCCTGGCGTACATCGTCCCGATCGTGAACCACGTCCTGAAGGAGCGTCAGGCAGCCGGTCCGGGCAGCGCGGGGGGCCGGGTGCGCGCGATCGTCGTGTACCCGATGAACGCCCTGGCGAACTCGCAGCTGATGGAGCTGGAGAAGTACCTGCGCCACGGATTCGGGTCGGGGAACGAGCCGGTCACCTTCGCCCGCTACACCGGCCAGGAGTCCGAAGAGCAGCGGCGGGAACTGCGCAAGAACCCACCGGACATCCTGCTCACGAACTACGTGATGCTGGAGCTCATGCTGACCCGGCCGGACGACCGGTCGAGTCTCATCCGCATGGCCGACGGGCTGCAGTTCCTCGTCTTCGACGAGTTGCACACCTACCGGGGCAGGCAGGGCGCGGACGTGGCGTTCCTGATCCGCCGGGTCCGCGAGGCCTGCCGGGCCTCGACGACCCTTCAGTGCATCGGCACCTCGGCCACCATGTCCACCGAGGGCTCCTGGGAGGACCAGCGGCGCGAGGTGGCCAAGGTCGCCGGCCGGCTGTTCGGCACGACGGTGCTGCCGAAGCGTGTCATCGGCGAGACCCTCATCCGGGCCACCGAGGAGGCGCCGGCGACGGTGCCCGCCGAGCGGCTGCGGGTGCCGGCGGCGCCCCGTTCCTACGAGGCGCTCACGAAGGACCCGCTGGCGCGGTGGCTGGAGTCGCGGTTCGGTCTGGAACGCGAGAAAGGCACGGGTCGGTTCCGGCGCTGCGCCCCGGGGACCGTCGAGGATGCGGCGGCCGAGCTCGCCGCTCGGTCCGGGGTGGCCGAGGAGAGCGTGCGCGAGGCGATCCGCACCACGCTGGAGGCGGGTTCGCAGGCGAAGAACCCGATGACGGAGCGCCCGCTGTTCGCCTTCCGGCTGCACCAGTTCCTCTCGAAGGGCGACACGGTCTACACGACCCTTGAGGATCCGCTCAGCCGCCCGCTCACCCGCACCTACCAGCTGGAGCAGCCCGGCAGCGATGGCAAGCCGCTGTTCCCGCTGGCGTTCTGCCGTGAGTGCGGCCAGGAGTACCTGACGGTCTGGCGCACCGAGGAGAGCGGGACGTTCCGGTACGAGCCGCGCCGGGACACCTCCGCCTCCGGAGGCCGGGACGGCGAGGGCTACCTGTACCTCGGCATGCCCGGGGAGGACTACGAGTGGCCGGCCGATCCGCAGACGGCCGTGGACGACCGGCGGTTGCCGGAGTCGTGGCTCGAGACGGACGCGCAGGGCGTGACCGTCGTCAGGAAGTCCTACCGGCCCCGGGTGCCCAAGCGGGTCGTCGTGGACGGGTTCGGGAACGAGTCGGGCGAGGGACTGGTGGCGGCGTTCGTCCCGGCGCCGTTCCTCTTCTGCGTGCACTGCCAGGTCTCGTACGAGCAGACCCGCGGCCGGGACTTCGCCAAGCTGGCCACGCTGGACCAGGAGGGCCGTTCCTCGGCCACCTCGCTGATCTCCGCGTCGATCGTGAAGTCCCTGCGGGCGGTGCCGGAGGAGAGCCTCGGCAAGGAGGCGCGCAAGCTTCTCACCTTCGTCGACAACCGGCAGGACGCCTCGCTCCAGGCCGGCCACTTCAACGACTTCGCTCAGGTCACCCAGTTGCGCGGCGCTCTCTACCAGGCGGCCGTGCGGGCGGGCGAGGAAGGCCTGCACCACGACGAGCTCGCCGAAGCAGTGACCGAGGTGATGGGTCTCTCACCGCGCGAGTACGCAGAGGGCAGGGCCCTGGCCCCCTCGATGGAGCGTCGTGCGACGAAGGCCTTCCGCGATGTCGTCGGGTACCGGCTCTACCGGGACCTGGAGCGCGGCTGGCGCATCACGATGCCGAACCTGGAGCAGACGGGTCTGCTGCGGATCGACTACGAGGACCTGGCCTGGATCGCCGCCGAGCCGGACCGCTGGCAGGCCACGCACACCGTGCTGCGCGAGGCCGACCCCGCGCTGCGCGAAGAGGTCGCCCGTACACTCCTCGACCACATGCGGCGTGCCCTCGCCATCGACGTGCAGTACTTCCGCGACGACTTCGACACGCTGCTGCGGGCGAGCGAGGAACGCCTCACCGGGCCGTGGGTCCTGAGCGAGAGCGACCGGCCCGCCGTCGGCACCGCCTACCCGTACGGTTCGAAGCCTGGCATGGAGCGCTCGGCGCTGTTCCTGTCGGCCCGCGGCAAGTTCGGCAAGTACCTCCGGCGGAACATGCCCGAGCTGCGTGCCCTGGCGCTGGACGACGTCCAGGTCGTCATCGAGGACCTGCTGAAGGTGCTGCTCGAGACGGAGCTGGTGCGCGAGGTGGAGGCGGCCCCCGAGCACGCCGGCCCCGCCTACCGCCGTCGGGCGGCCGAGAAGCGCACCGGCTACCGGGTGTCGGCCGCCGCCCTGATCTGGCGTGCCGGCAGCGGTGAGCGGGGCGCGATCGACCCGCTGGCGCGCACGTACAGCAGCGGGGAGGGTCCGCGCGTCAACCCGTTCTTCCGCGACCTGTACCGGACGGCGGCGGCCGAGCTGGCCGGCCTGTTCGCCCGGGAGCACACGGCGCAGGTCACCCCGGAGGATCGGCTGGAGCGGGAGGGCCGGTTCCGCACGGCGGAACTGCCCCTGCTGTACTGCTCGCCGACGATGGAGCTGGGCGTCGACATCTCCTCGCTGAACGCCGTGCTGATGCGCAACGTGCCGCCGACCCCGGCGAACTACGCGCAGCGCTCGGGCCGGGCGGGCCGCTCCGGTCAGCCCGCCCTGGTGACCACGTACTGCGCCACGGGCAACAGCCACGACCAGTACTACTTCCGCCGCTCCCAGGACATGGTGGCCGGGCAGGTGGCGCCGCCGCGCCTCGACCTCGCCAACGAGGACCTGGTCCGCTCCCACATCCAGGGCATCTGGCTCGCGGAGACGGGGATGAAGCTGGGCGTCGCGATCCCGGACGTCGTCGACGTGGCCTACGACCCCGACGGCAGCGACCGCCCCGATCCGCAGATGCCGCTGCCGCTCCTCCCGCACATCCGCGACCTGTCCCTGGACGAGGGTGCCCGCCGGCGCGCGGTCGCCGCGGCCCGTACCGTCCTCGCCCCGCTGATCGCGGACTTCGCGGACACCACCTGGTGGTACGACGAGTGGATCGAGGACCGGATCGAGCGTGCCCCGCAGCGGTTCGACGACTCCTTCGACCGGTGGCGCGAGCTGTTCCGGGCGGCCGTCGTCGACCAGTACGAGCAGAACAAGCGGGTCGTCGACCACACCCTCTCGCAGGGCGAGCAGGGCCGGGCGCGCACCCGCCGCCGCGAGGCGGAGACGCAGACGAACCTGCTGCTCAACCGCTCGTCGGACAGCAAGTCGGTGATGAGCGACTTCAATCCGTACCGCTATCTGGCGTCCGAGGGCTTCCTGCCCGGCTACAGCTTCCCGCGGCTTCCCCTGGCCGCGTACATCCCGCGCTCCGGCAACCGTCGCAACGCCGACGGCGACTATCTGCAGCGACCCCGGTTCCTCGCGATCCGGGAGTTCGGCCCCGGCGCGCTGATCTACCACGAGGGTGCCCGCTACCAGGTCACCCGCGTGCAGCTGCCGCCGGACGCCTCGGGTGACCTGGCGACGGCGGAGGCGCGGCGCTGCGACGGCTGCGGCTACCACTACGCCGTCAAGCCGGGCGTGGACAAGTGCGCGATGTGTGGGGAGGAGCTGAGGAGCAAGCGCACCGGTCTGCTCCATCTGCACACCGTGTACACCACCCCGCGCGAGCGGATCTCCTCCGACGAGGAGGAGCGCCGCCGGGCCGGTTTCCGTCTGGAGACCTCGTACGCCTTCCAGGGCCACGGCGCCCGCAAGGGACGGCTCACCTCACACGTCACGGACGCCGAAGGGGCGCCCGTGCTCGACCTGGACTACGGCGACTCGGCGACGGTCCGCATCACCAATCTCGGCCGCGTCCGGGACAAGGAGGGCGAGCCGGACGGCTACTGGCTGGACCTGGGCGACGGCCGCTGGCTCAACGACCGGGCCGCCGCGGACGCCATCGAAGGTACCGGCATGCCCGTGGTCGACGAGGACGGCAACGAGAAGCGCCGCAAGAAGCGTGTTCTGCCCTATGTGGAGGACCGCCGCAACATCCTCGTCCTCACCCTGGACGAGCCGCAGCCGGAGCCGGTGGCCCTGTCGTTCCTGTACGCGCTCGAACGGGGCATCGAGGCCGCGTTCGAGCTGGAGGACTCCGAGCTGACCGCGGAGCTGCTGCCTCCGGACGACGGCCCGCGGCGCCGCATCCTGTTCACGGAGGCCGCCGAGGGCGGCGCCGGTGTGCTGCGGCGCATCCAGCACGACAAGGACGCCCTGGCCAAGGCCGCCCGTACCGCCCTGGAGATCTGCCACTTCGATCCTGACACCGGCGAGGACGAGGGCGGCCCTGCGGACGGCGAGGAGTGCGCCCGCGGCTGCTACGCCTGCCTGCTGACCTACGCCAACCAGACGCACCACCGCAGGCTGAGCCGGCACAGCGCACGCCCGCTGCTCGCACGCCTCGCCGACGCCCGGACGGAACGGGAGGACCGCGGCGAGTCCCGCAGCGAGGCCTTCCGCAGGCTGGCCCCGGCCACCGCAGGCGGCGAAGCGCCGGAGAGGGCCGAGGCACCCGCCCCGACCCCGCTGGAGACGGACCTGAGCGCCCTCGTCACGAGCGGCGACCTGCTCGGCTGGCTCAGGGCGAAGGGCTACCGGCTGCCGGACGAGGTCAAGGTCCTCGTCCCGGAGGCCGGGGCCTGCCCCGACCTCGTCTTCCGCCTGGACGGCGCCAACCTCGCGGTGTTCGTCGACGGCCCCGGCCACGCGGCCGACCCGACGCGTGACGTCGAGGCCGGCTACCGCCTGGAGGACGCCGGCTGGGACGTCGTGCGCTTCCCGACGGACGCCGACTGGGACGCCATCACCGACCACAACGCCGCCTACTTCCACCTGCGTTGACCGCAGCACCCCCTCTCGATCCCAAGGAACTGAGACAACTCATGAGCCTCACGTACACAGCCGGCTCGCTGGTCGCCGCCCGTGGCCGGGAATGGGTGGTGCTGCCCGAGAGCGCCCCCGACATGCTGGTGCTGCGCCCCCTGGGCGGGGGCGAGGACGACATCGCGGCCGTCTTCCCCGCCTTCGAGGAGGTGCGTCCGGCCGAGTTCGCGGCGCCGAGCCCGGCCGACCTGGGCGACCAGCGGTCCGCCGGTCTGCTGCGCACGGCGCTCCGGATCGGCTTCCGCTCGGGTGCGGGCCCGTTCCGCTCGCTGGCCTCGATCGCCGTGGAGCCCCGGGCCTATCAGCTGGTCCCGCTCCTCATGGCGCTGCGGCAGCGGACCGTACGGCTGCTGATCTCGGACGACGTCGGCATCGGCAAGACGGTCGAGGCCGGCCTGATCGCCAAGGAGCTGCTCGCGCAGGGCGAGGCGACCCGGCTCGCCGTGCTGTGCTCCCCCGCGCTCGCTGAGCAGTGGCAGTCCGAGCTGCGGGAGAAGTTCGGCATCGACGCCGAACTCGTCCTCGCCTCCACGGTGTCACGTCTGGAGCGCGGCCTGGAACTGGGCCAGTCCCTGTTCGACAAGCACCCGTACACGATCATCTCGACGGACTTCATCAAGTCGACCCGGCACCGCGAGGACTTCGTCAAGCACTGCCCCGACCTGGTGATCGTCGACGAGGCCCACTCCTGTGTGGCGGCCGACGACGCCGCCAACGGTGGTACGTCGTCCGCGGCGAACCAGCTCCGGTACGAGCTGCTGCGCAGGGTCTCCGCCAACGAGGACCGGCACCTGCTGCTGCTGACGGCGACCCCGCACTCCGGCAAGGAGTCCGCGTTCCGCAACCTGCTCGGCCTGGTGCGGCCGGAACTCGCGACGCTCGACCTGGAGTCCCCGGCGGGCCGGGCGAAGCTCGCCGAGCATTTCGTGGCCCGCAAGCGCGCCGACGTCCGCGAGTACCTCACCAAGGAGGACGGCCTCGCCGACGACTCCCTCGCCGAGCGGACGGCCTTCCCGTCCGACCGCTGGACGAAGGACGAGCCGTACAAGCTGACGCCGGCCTACCGGGCGCTGCTCGACGACGCCATCGCCTACGCCCGCGACCGCGTCGCGGCCGCAGGCGAGCAGGGCAAGCGGGAGGCGCGGATCGCCTGGTGGTCGGTGATCGCACTGCTGCGCTCCATGGTGTCCTCGCCCGCGGCCGCCGCGCAGACCCTGAAGACCCGCTCCGAGTCCGCCACCGCCCGCACCGCGCAGGAGGCGGACGCACTGGGCTCCCCAGTGGCCTCCGACTCCGCCGAGAACGACCGGCTCGAAGGCATGGACGTCGCCCCGGGCGCCGCCGAGTCGGAGGAGGCGGGCGCCCGGCTGCTCGACCTGTCCCGGCGGGCCGCCGCACTCGTCGGCCCGGCCGAGGACGCGAAGCTGAAGGCCCTCACCCGCCACCTGAAGAGCCTGATCGCCGACGGCTACCACCCGATCGTCTTCTGCCGCTACATCCCCACCGCCGAGTACCTCGCCACCCAGCTGGAGGGCAAGCTCGGCAAGAAGACGAAGATCGCCGCGGTCACCGGCACCCTCTCCCCGCAGCAGCGCCTGGAGCGCATCGAGCAGCTCGCCGCCGAGGCCGCCGCCGAGGAGGCCGACGACCCGGCCGTCCGCCGTGTCCTCATCGCCACCGACTGCCTCTCCGAGGGCGTCAACCTCCAGCACCACTTCGACGCGGTCGTCCACTACGACCTCGCGTGGAACCCCACCCGCCACGACCAGCGCGAGGGCCGCGTCGACCGCTACGGGCAGAAGCGCGACCAGGTCCGGGTCATCACCATGTACGGCGAGGACAACGGCATCGACGGCAAGGTCCTGGAGGTGCTGTTCAAGAAGCACCGGCAGATCATGAAGGACCTGGGCATCTCCGTCTCCGTCCCCGACGAGACCGCCTCCGGCGTCACCGACGCCGTCGTGGAGTGGCTGCTGCTGCACGGTCGGCAGGGCAGCCAGGAGAGCCTGTTCGACCTGGACGGCCACCAGGAGTCGTTCGACCGGATCGAGCGCGAGTGGAACTCGGCCGCCGAGCGGGAGAAGACCTCCCGCTCCAAGTACGCCCAGCGCGCCATCCACCCGGAGGAGGTGGCACGCGAGGTCGCCGCCGTACGGGCCGCGCTCGGCGGCGCCGAGGAGGTGCGCGGCTTCGCCCTGGAGGCCCTGCGTGACCTGGACGCCCTGGTCCGCGACCCGAGGGACGGCTCCGGCGACTTCACGGCCCAGGTCGGCGGCACCCCCGCCGGTCTGCGGGACGCGCTCGCCGCCACCCTCGGCGGCCGGCTCGTCGAGGAGGACCGCGAGATCCCCTTCCGTACGACGCCCGCGATCGGCCGCGGAGAGGCCGCCCTGGTCCGCACCGACCCGGCGATCGGCGCCATCGCCTCGTACGTCCTGGACTCGGCCCTCGACGCGAACACCCCCGGCCCCCGGCCGGCCCGCCGCTGCGGTGTCGTCACCACGGACGCGGTGAGGGTCCGCACCACGCTCCTCCTGGTCCGCTACCGCTTCCACCTGACGCTGCCGTCCCGCACCGGTGAGCGGCAGCTGGTCGCCGAGGACGCCCGGCTCCTCGCGTACGAGGGGATGCCGTCGCGCGCCCGCTGGCTGGACGACGAGGCGACCACCGCGCTCCTCGGGGCCCGCGCCACCGCCAACACCCACGAGCAGATGGTGGCCAACCAGATCGCCAAGGACCTGGGCGGTCTGCCGGACCTGGCCGCGCACCTCACCGAGTACGGCACGCGCCTGGCCGCCGAGCTCGACGCCTCGCACCGTCGGGTCCGCAAGGCCAACGAGGAGATCGTCCGCGGTCTGAAGGTCGTCCCGCAGGAGCCCGCCGACGTCCTCGGCGTGTACGTCTACCTGCCCCAGCAGTCCGCCCCCGCCGCGTCCGCCCCTACCGTGTCCGGAGCCGAAGCCTGATGTCCGCCGCCACCCGCAACGCCCTGGCCTTCACCGCCGTCACCACGGTCGGCGGACTGCTCCCCGCCGACATGCTGCTCCGCATCGCCGAGGCGCGGAACCTGCCCGGCACCAAGTCCGCCGACTACGGCCTGCCCGCCTCCGTGCCCGTACGCGACGAGGCCGAGCGCGCCTGGGAGTACCTCAAGCCCCTCTGGCGCGACCTGCGCGCAGCCCTGCCGTCGGACCCGACGACCGGCGCACCCGCCGCCGACCCGACCGGTCGCGCCGGCACCGACTGGCTGGCCCAGCTCTTCCGCAAGCTGGACTTCGGCGCGCTGACGGAGGTCGGTGCGGCGGGAATCCCCGCCGACTCCGACCCGGACAAGCGCTTCCCCGTCTCCCACCGGCACGGCCCCGCGCTCATCCACCAGATCCCCTGGAACCAGGAACTCGACAAGCGCCCGGCCCCCGGCCAGGTCCCCGCGCAGTCCATGCTCCAGGACTGCCTCAACCGCGCCGAGGCCCACCTGTGGGCCGTCCTCACCAACGGGCGTCGCCTGCGCCTGCTGCGCGACTCCTCGTCCTTCTCCACCGCGGCCTACGTCGAGTTCGACCTCGAAGCCCTCTTCGACGGCGAGCTGTTCAGCGAGTTCGTCCTCCTGTACAGCCTGCTGCACGCGTCCCGCTTCACCGTGGCGGACGGCACGGCTGCCTCGGGGTGCTGGCTGGAGAAGTGGCGCGCCGAGGCCGTGACCTCCGGCGCCCGTGCCCTGGACCAGCTCCGCCTGGGCGTCCAGAACGCCCTCACGGTCCTCGGTACGGGCTTCCTGCGCCACCCGGACAACGGCAAGCTGCGCGAGAACACCGACCCGAAGGCCCTCCGGGACGCCCTCCTTCGCCTCGTCTACCGGCTGCTGTTCGTCTTCGTCGCCGAGGACCGCGACGCCCTGCTCGACGGAAAGCCGGGCGAGCCGGGACGGGAGGCGTACGAGCGGTACTTCTCCTCGGCCCGGCTCCGCGAACGCGCCCGCCGACGGCAGGGCACGGCCCACGGCGACCAGTACGAGGCCCTGCGCATCGTCCTGACCGCCCTCGGCACGGAGGGCGGCCGCCCCGAGCTCGGTCTGCCCGGCCTCGGCGGCCTGTTCTCCCACAAACCGGCCGACGCGCCGCTCGACGGCCTCAAGCTGTCCAACGAGTCGCTGCTCGCCGCCGTCCGCCACCTCGCCCAGGTCCGCGACCCGGGCGCCCGCCGCTGGCGTCCGGTCGACTACCGCCACCTGGACGCCGAGGAGCTCGGCTCGGTCTACGAGTCCCTGCTCGAGCTGGAGCCCAAGCACTCGGCGACGGACCGGTCCTTCGAACTGGTCGAGGTTGCGGGCAACACCCGCAAGACGACGGGAAGTTACTACACTCCCTCCTCGCTCATCGAGTGCCTGCTCGACACGACGCTGGACCCGGTGATAGACGATGCCGTGAAGCGGGGCGAGCTGAAGGCCACCGAGGCCGGCCGGCCCGACCCCGCCGACGACATCGTCGCGGAGCTCCTTTCCCTGACGGTCTGTGACCCAGCCTGCGGCTCGGGCCACTTCCTCGTCGCCTCGGCGCGGCGGATCGCCAAGCGGGTGGCCTCGGTACGTGAACGGAACCCGGAGCCCCCGGTCGACGCCCTGCGCCACGCCCTCCACGAGGTCGTCGCGCGCTGCATCTACGGCGTGGACCTCAACCCGATGGCCGTGGAGCTGGCGAAGGTCTCGCTGTGGCTGGAGGCGATGGAACGGGGCAAGCCGCTGAGCTTCCTCGACGCGCACGTCAAGCACGGCAACGGGTTGATCGGCACGACGCCGAAGCTGCTGTCGGAGGGTGTCCCGGACGACGCGTTCAAGCCGATCGAGGGCGACGACCGGAAGTTTGCGTCTGGCCTCGTGAAGCGCAACAAGGCCCAGCGGGGCGGCCAGGACGAGCTCCTGTTCGACACGGAGACCCTGCCGGGGAACGAGCGGTACGCGGCGGAGCTTGCGCGGATCACGATGGCCCCGGCGGATTCGCTGGAGCAGGTGCGGGCTCAGGAGTCCGCCTACCGCGCCTACACGAAGGCGACCACATACGTCGACGACCTGCACGCCGCCGACGCGTGGTGCGCCGCGTTCGTGTGGCCGAAGCAGGTGGGCGCGCCTGATGCCCCGACGGACCAGGTGTTCCGGGCGCTGCGGGGCCGGGACCAGTCGGTGGTGTCGGATGCGACGCATGCTCAGATCCGGGAGCTGCGGGACCAGTACCGGTTCTTCCACTGGCACCTGGAGTTTCCGGAGGTGTTCTCCGTCCCGGAGTCGGGTGTGGGTGTCCAGGCGGGGACGGGGTGGGCCGGCGGGTTCGACGCGGTGGTGGGGAATCCGCCGTGGGAGCGGGTCGAGATGGTGGAGCACGAGTTCTTCGCCCAGCGGGACCCGCGCATCGCCGGGGCCAAGAACTCCGCTGCGCGGAAGCGCCTCATCGCCGAGCTGCGCGACGACCCTGATGGCGTGCGTCTGTACGCCGAATTCGAGGCTGCCAAACGGCGCGCGGAGGGGGAGAGTCACTTCCTGCGGAGCAGCGACCGTTTTCCGCTTACCGGTCGGGGGCGCATCAACACGTACGCCGTGTTCACAGAGACGGACCGGACGCTGACGGGGCCGCGGGGGCGGACGGGCGTGATCGTCCCGACTGGGATCGCGACGGACGCAACGACGCAGTACTTCTTCAAGGACCTTGTTATCAAGGGGCACCTTGTCGCCGTGCACGGCTTCGAGAACGAGGAGAGGATCTTCCCTGGCGTTCACCACGACCGGCCATTCCTCCTGTTTTGCATGCGGGGCTCCGGAAGACTCGACGACCAGATCTCCCTTGCGTTCCGCGTCCGTCAGGTCGCCCAGATCCCTGAGCGCTCTTACCCCCTGACAGGCCACGACATCCAGCTCCTCAACCCGAACACCGGCACGTGCCCTGTCTTCCGCAGTCGCCGGGATGCCGAGATCACTCTGGGGATCTACCGCCGCGTGCCAGTCCTGATCAACGAGACGAAGGAGGCGGGCGGGAACCCTTGGTGCGTGTCGTTCGCCCAAGGCTTGTTCAACATGGCAAGCGACTCCCACCTGTTCCGCCCGGCTGCCCAGAACGACGAGACCTTTGACGATCTCCTCAAGGCAGGCTGGACCCTCGATGGCAACGTACTCGTCAACGGCGATGAGCGCCTACTCCCGCTGTACGAGGCCAAGATGCTGCACAACTACGACCACCGCTTCTCCACATACGAGAACGCTACGGAGAAGCAGCTCGCTGTGGGTACCCTCCCGCGTCTCACTATGGAACAGCATCAGGATGCCTCCGCCGTCCCAATGCCACGCTATTGGGTGCCGGAGCAAGACGTTCCAACTGGTGAACACGACAGGAGCGGCAAGCCCATCATGGAGCAAGGCGTTCGCAGCCGCCTTGCAGCCAAGGGGTGGCACCAGGACTGGTTGCTGGGCTGGCGGGACATCACCAACACAGGCAACGAGCGAACGCTGATCGCGGCGGCCGCCCCTGCCCACGGCTTCGGCCACAAGTACCTCCTGGCCCTTACCCCGCAGGCGGCGCTGCTCACGGCTGTCTGGTCCTCGTTCGTCGTTGACTACGCGGCGCGACAGGCGATCGGTGGCACATCGATGAGCTACTTCATCGTGCGACAGCTGGCTGTCCCCACCCCAGACCAGCTTTCGCCCCACACGGCGTTCATCTCCCCGCGCATCCTCGAGCTCACCTACACGGCAAACGACATGAGCGCGTTCGCTCGCGACCTCCACGACACCGGCGCCCCCTTCCGCTGGGACCCCGACCGTCGTGCCGTCATCCGTGCCGAGCTGGACGCCCTGTTCTTCCACCTCTACGGCATCACCCGCGACGACACCGCCTACATCCTCGACACCTTCAACGTCACGCGCGACAACGACATCAAGGCGCACGGCGAGTACCGCACCAAGAACTTGATCCTCGCCGAGTACGACCGTATGGCTGCCGCCGGCCTGACGATGGAGACCCCGCTCACCGAGGGCGAGTCCGGCAGCTACCGTTCCACGCTCACCCCGCCCCCCGGCCAGGGCCCCCGCCACAACTGACCCATCCGAGGAAGCAACGCCAAGTGGTCCGTAGAAGCCAGACCAGCAACCCGCGCTCGGCCGTCGTTCTGACGTCGGGCGCGGACGGGGGGACGCGTGCCGCCGGGCAGCGTCGGGGCAGTGGGGCCGAGTTCCCGCTGCCCCGGCGGCAGGCCGCGAAGGTCAAGGCGTTGCAGCAGGTCCTCGGGGTGATCCGTACGGCGATGAACGCCAAGCGCTGGGCCCAGGCGCGGTACGTGCTCAGCCGCGCCCGGGCCCTCGTCAACGCCCTGCCCGCCGATCAGACCGTCCAGGAACGCGAGCAGCTCACCCTGCTCCGGAAGAAGTTTGAGGCACGCGGCACGACAGCCGCCAAAAGCGTCGCCAAGAAGAAGTCGGCCCCGAAGCCCGCGCCCAAGAAGGCCGCGCCGAGACCCGCACCCGACCTCGGCGACCGCTTCCTCAACCGTGCCGCGCTCGGTTACGGCCCTGCCGGCGAGGAATGACAGGCACCTCACGTCTCACACCCTTGAGGGGGACCGTCCATGGAACCACGCGGCTATCGCATGGTCGTGTCGACCGAATCGGATTACGTCGACACCTGCGCCATAGCAGAGCGGAAGTTGATCGAATGGCTCAAGTTCACCAAGCGGTACGACCCTTCCGGGCTCGACGAGGGCCGGACCGAGATCGCCGCCCACGCGACCCTCGACCGTGACTCCGAGTCCGGCAGGAAGGGTGCGTACAGTCGGTGGCGCATGCGCGAGACGCCCTCCGCCACCTCGGGCACCTGGCAGTCGACGCTCGTCGTGCGCTCCGGGCTCCCCGAGGACGAGGGCCGCACCTGGGTGCAGGTCGACATCGAGCACCAGCCGGCCAACACGGGCGAATTTCCTAAGCCCGCCAAAACTCCGGGCATCGCTCGGTCTCTGCTTGATGCGCTGGAGGCTCGCGACGGCCAGGCCGACGTCACCACCACGCCGGCCTTCATCGAGGACGACGGCGATGTTAACGACCTGCTCGAAGAGCTGTGCGATGCCAACCGTCGGATGCCCGTCGTCATCGCCACCGTGCCGTACGGCAAGGACCCCGACGACTGGTCACGCAGGGTCGTCGAGCCGCTCTTCCGGAACCTGCATGGACTGGCCGTGCTGTACGTCCTCATGCCGGCCGCGCAGGTCAAATTCAACACCGAGCTGGAGTTCCACCCTGTGTTCGGCGGCGGCGTCCGCACGTACGTACCGGGGCTCGATCCGGCCTGGAAGCCGGACGCGCAGCGTCACCCGGTGATGTCCCGCCGGACCATCGAAGCCGGTACGCACCGTGCCGCCGCCATCCTTGCTGCGCTCCCGCAGCGGCTCGCCTCGCGCCACGCGCTGCCTGCCGCCCTGCTGAGCGTTCCGCGACAGCGGACTCGCCTTCGGCCGAGCTCGGACGGCGCGGACATCGCCCAGCTGCGTAACGACAACGCCGCGCTGACCTCGCTGCTGAACGAGGCGGAGCAGGCGGAGGCGGTGCGTGTCAACGAGATCAACGACCTCTATGCGGAACTCGCCCAGGCGGAGCGGGGAAGCGATGACCTTCGAGGCCAGAACGAGGAGCTGTACGACAAGTTCCAGGAATCCCAGCGCCTCATACGCTTCCTGCGGGAACGTCTGGAAGCCGCCGGCGACTTCGCCACGGCCTACGGCGCGGCCGACACTCCGTCCATCACCTACCCGGAGACCTTCGCCGACCTGCTCGACCGGCTGGAAGAACTTCCCTTCATCGCCTTCACGGGCAACCCCAAGACCACCCAGAAGCTCGACAGCCAGTCGGTGGACAACTGGCTGAACGTGGCCTGGGACGGTCTCCTGGCACTCAACCAGTTCGCCGAGGCCTCAGCCGACGGCAAGGCCTCCGGCGACTTCCTGAGCTGGTGCAAGTCCGAGGCGTCCGGCGACTTCCCGTTCCCCGCGGCCAAGGTGGCCATGCGGGAGTCCGACACCGTCGCCAGGAACGGCAAACTGCGCAGCGAGCGCATCCTGCCCGTCCCGGAAGCGGTCGACGCCGACGGGCGAGTCTTCATGCAGGCCCATCTGAAGATCGGCGGAGGCAACACCGTCGCCCCGCGCCTCCACTTCTACGAGGACGGCCCCAGGTCGGGGAAAGTGTACGTGGGCTACCTCGGCCCGCACCTACGCAACACGCTCACCTGAGAGACGAGGTGTGCCGCCGTTCGCTCCGCTGTCGCGGCGGCACACCGGTCGTTCAGTTCCCCGACACGAACCTCACGAAGGGCGCCCACTCCTCGCGCCTCACGACGAACGCCGGGCGGGTCACGTCCTTGGAGTCCCGTACATGAACGGCCTGTTCGGCGATCGCGATCTCCACGCAGCTGTCGCCCTCGCTGCCGCTGTAGCTGGACTTGAACCAGGCGAGTTCCGTCGTACCGGTGTTCATAGCTCTCCTCGCAGTCGCTCCAGCAGGTCCCTGGAATCCTTGGGACTCAGGGCCTGCGAGCGCAGTGTTTCATAGCGGTGGCATAGCACACTTACCTCTTTCGCGTCGGAGATCAGCCGACCGTTCTTCTGGCCCTCGGAGTAGCCGAGCCGCCGCCCCTCAGGGGTCTCCAGAACCTGCACCGGCCCATCCAGGCACGCATGCAACCCCGCCTCCATCGGCACCACCTGAAGCGTCACATTGCGCGGAGCGCTCCGCTCCAACACATGGTCCAGCAGCCCCCGCATCGCCTCCGCGTCCCCGAACCAACGCCGGAACACATGCTCCTCCACGATGAAGCTGAACGGCACGGTCGGCCGTTCGCGCATCATCCGTTGCCGTTCCATCCGTGCAGTGAGCTGTGCCTCCAGCTCCTCGTCCGTCCGGAGCGGGATCGTGCCCTCGAACACCGCCCGCGCATACGCCTCCGACTGCAACAACCCCGGCACCAGCCGGCACTCGTACGTGCACAGGCTCACCGCCTCCCGCTCAAGCCGGGCCCACCTCCGGAACCAGGCCGCGAGGCCCACCTCTCCCCGGCTCACGTGGCGCGCGGCCTTCCTCAAAGCCCCGGTGTTGCCGGTCGCCTCCTCCCCGCGCTCGACGAAGGCCTCGTCCGGCATCCGGCGGCCCAGCTCCACCGACTCCACGGTGTGTTTGGAGTACCGAACGCGGTCGGCGAACTCGGCCCGGCTGAGGCCCGCGTGTTCGCGCAACGCCTGGACGACCGCGCCGAACGTGCGCAGACTGTCCGACGGGTGGGGTTCCCGCTCCCACTCCCCCGCCGGGACCACCCGGGCGCCCGCCGCCTCCCCTTCGACGATGCTCATCCGCCGCCCCTCTCTCCGTGCCGCACCTACGGCGATCACCGCCCGCATTCACCACTCAGCGTGACCGCACGCTCCGCGTACTGTCCACACCACGTGCCCGTACGCTGACTCCGCGTACGGGGTGCGGCACTCGCTTCCGGCCACATCCGGCCGTCACGCTGGCCCCATGAACCGACCCCTCCCCCAACTGGCCGCGCCACAGCTCGCCTTCACGCAGCTGCTCTCCTCCACGCGGCGCGGCGCCCGGCTCGCACGGCTACTCTGCCTGACCCAGCTGCGGTCGTGGGGCGCTCCGCAGGACCTCACGGAGCGTGCCGAGTACGTCGTCGCGGAGCTCGCCACCAACGCCGTACTCCACGGTCGTCTGCCCGGCCGCAGCTTCCGGCTCTCGCTCGCGTACGACCCCTCACCCGGTCGTCTTCGCGTCGACGTCACGGACGCGTGCGGGAACCGGTGGCCATTTCCTCGTCCTGTGAGCGCCGCGCCCGAGAGGCTGCACGACGGCGGTCGCGGTCTCGCGCTCGTCGCCGCGCTCGCGGACCGCTGGGAAACGTTCCCCTACCCGCCCAGCGGCAAGACGGTACGGGCCGAGCTGACCGCTCAGCACCGGGAATGAGTCACGTCGGCGGAACGTCACGCAAGATCCAGCCACCTCGTCCGATCGTGCGTTGACGTCGCCAACACACCTCCCTACGGTGGCTCTTGTCACGTCGGGGACCAGGGGGGCCATAGATCGTGCACGTGGACGACACCGGCGAACCCGACCGGACCGTCACGGCGGACCATCTTCTCACCAGGGCCGAGCATGCCTTCCTTCGAGCCGAGTTCGGTCTCGTACGACCGCTTCTGCAGCGGTTCCAGAGCGAGTTCGGTACGACCGAGGACGAGGACGCCGCCCTCCGGTACACCATGCTCCGCAGCGCCCTGGCCGCGCGGGCCGGGAACTGGCAGGAGGCGGCCCGTCGGTTGCCCGACAGCGACGACCTGGGCTGGGCGGAGACGGGGATCGTCCACGCTCTCGCGGTCGGTGCCCTCCGCAGGCTGAGCGAGGAAGGACGGCACACCGAAGCCGGTACCGCCGCGCTCGCGATCGTGCTGTGGGCGCACCTCCTGGGCGAGGAGGACCCCGGTGACTTCCGCGGGGTCATCGCCGAGCGGCGCGGCGCCCCCGTACCCGACGAGCTGTGGGAGGACGCCCGCCGTCAACTGCTCGGGCGCGTCACCGACCTCCTGCACGCCCTGGACGTCCGCGCCGGCCGGGACGCCCTGACCGCATGGGAGACGGCCTGGGAGGCCGAGCAGCTCGATCCTCTGGTCGTCCCGTCCGAGGCCGGTCCCGGCGAGTTGATCCCGCTCTCGGGCGCCGCCTGGGCTCTCGTCGACCAGGGCCGCCACTCCACCCTTCTCGACGCCTACACCGCACGCCACCCGGACCCCGGCGGCTGGACCGCCGAATCGCCCGACCACCTTTCGTGCGCCAGCCCGGTCTCCCGGGCTCTCGCGGCACGGGCACTGGACCACATGGGGGCCGGGGAGTGGGGCAAGGCGCTCGCGGACTTCAGCGGGGCGCGGCGGCTCGGGCGTACCCTCACCGCCGCCGACCGGGCGGCCGTACTCCGCGCGGGAAGGAACGTCGGGCGGGGGCGCAACGGGCACGGCTACTCCTCGACCGACCGGATCGACGGCCTGGAGTTGGCCCGCGCGCT
The DNA here is from genome assembly GCF_002156145.1 of Streptomyces sp. NRRL B-24572. NCBI lineage: Bacteria > Bacillati > Actinomycetota > Actinomycetes > Kitasatosporales > Streptomycetaceae > Streptomyces > Streptomyces sp. NRRL B-24572. The sequence goes on from NZ_MWIG01000122.1 coordinate 31,469, forward strand.
GCTGCCCGAGGAGGGTTCCCTGGCTCTCGACCTCGCGGCCGAGTTGGTCCGCCAGGGCAGGAAGGTGCTGCACAGAGACCCCGAACAGAGCTGGATCCGTTTCACGCGGGCCCTGGTCGTGTCGCCCGACGCCCCGGGCGCCCGGTCCGGCCTCGACGAGCTTCTCAGAGCGGAGCTGGCCCAGGCGCTCGCCGGGGCTCGGCCCAGCGAGAGGATCCGCGCCCGCGCCGTGGAGGACCTGC